>NZ_JBHZAV010000018.1:0-93554 GCF_042754445.1 Embleya sp. NPDC059213 | reverse complement strand
CAGCGGGGCCTCGCCCGTTTCCCCCGCTTTGAGGACCGATTCACCCATGGCACCCCGTCACCCCGCCCTCGCCCGCCTCGCCCCCGGCGAGGGCCGGCTCACCCTCGGCCTGGAACTGCCCCTCGACAACGACTGGAGCCCCCCGCCCCGGCAGGCCGGTGAACCGTACGCACGGCCGGCCGCCCCCACGGCGTCCCGGACCTCGCCGATCACGCGCACCCGGCCCGGCCCGCCGACCGGCCCGGCTTCGCCGGCCTCCGGGTGCGCGACGTCCCGCTCTTCGACCCCGTCCGCTTCGGGGACGCCGGGACGGTCTTCGAGACCTTCACCCACCTCGGCCACCTCGCCGCCGTCACCGAGCACGCCGTCCTCGGCACCGCGGCCGTCGTCCTGCCACTGCGCGAACCGCTGCTCGACGCCAAGGCCACCGCCACCGTCGACGCGCTCTCCGGCGGCCGCATGCTGCTCGGCCCGGCCGGCGGCAACCGTCCCGTCGAATACCCGCTCCTCGGACGGGACTTCGAGGCCCGCGGCACCGCCTTCCGCGAGGGAGTGAACACCCTGCGCGCCGCCGGGCGCCCAGGCCCGCTGGAACTGCCCGGGGCCGGGCTCGGCTCGGACTTCCGGCTGGATGTCCTGCCGAAACCGGTGCAGCGGCGGGCATCCCGATCGCCGTCGCCGGTGGCGCGAACTCGCCTGGGAGAAGCCCTAGGTGACCCCGATGGTGCTCACCCTCCACGAGGACCCGCACGCCCCGGCCCGTGCGATCCGGCTCGGCCTCGGCACCGGCCGCAACGCCCTGATCGAGTACCTGGAGACCATGGCGCTGCTCGGGACCTCGCACGTCTCCTTCAATCTGCGGCCCAACAACCGGCCAGTGGAGGACCTGCCGCGGGAGCTCGCGGAGCACGTTTTGCCGCTCTTCCCCACATTCATCACATAAAGCCCTTGCATTAGCCAGCGTCTGCAACTATTGTCAAGGCATGTAAAAGGCACTCGCATCTATCGAGTGGCCCCTGCGCCCCGCATACCCCGATCGAAAGGGCACCACCATGTCCCTCAAGGAACTCCTCCCCGGCAAGCTCGGCTATGGCACCGCCCCGCTCGGCAACATGTTCCGCGCGATCCCCGAAACCGAGGCACTCGCCACCGTCGAGGCCGCCTGGCGGCAGGGCATCCGCTACTACGACACCGCCCCCTTCTACGGCGCCGGCCTCGCCGAGGAACGCCTCGGCGAGGTCCTGTCCGCCAAGCCCCGCGACGAGTACGTACTCTCCACCAAGGTCGGCCGCGTCATCCTCGACGAGCCGGAGGAGGGCACCCGCGAACTCGGTGAGAAGGGCGGCCTGTTCGAACACGGCAACCCCAACAGGATGCTGCACGTCTGGACCGCCGAGGACACCGAACGCTCCATCGAGGACAGCCTCAAGCGCCTGCGCACCGACCGCCTGGACATCGTCTGGGTCCACGACATCGCCCAGGACTTCCACGGCGACGCGTGGCTGGCCAAGTTCGAGGAGGCCCGCACCGGCGCCTTCCGCGTCCTGTCCCGCCTGCGCGACGAAGGCGTCATCAGGGCCTGGGGCCTGGGCGTCAACAAGACCGAGCCCATCGAGCTCACCCTGTCCCTCGACGAGCCCCACCCGGACGGCTTCCTCCTCGCCGGCCGCTACACCCTCCTCGACCACGAGCACGCCCTCGGGCGCCTGCTGCCCATGGCGCAGCAGCAGGGCGTCGACATGGTCGTCGGCGGCCCCTACAGCTCCGGCATCCTCGCCGGCGGCACCCACTTCGAGTACCGGGAAGCCCCCGCGCACATCATCGAGCGCGTCACCCGGCTCAAGGACCTGGCCGCGAAGCACGGTGTGAGCATCAAGGCCGCCGCCCTCCAGTTCTCCCTCGCCCACCCGGTCACCGCCGCGGTCGTCGCCGGCGCCACCAGGCCCGGCCGCATCGCCGAGGACCAGGCGGCGCTCAACGAGAGTGTCCCCGCCGCGTTCTGGCAGGAACTGCGTGCCGCCGGCCTCGTCGCCCCGGCCGCCCCGCTGCCGTACGGCGCCTGAACCACCCCCGACCCGACAGGAAATCCCATCATGGCCTCCACCTCCGTCAGCCGCATCGTCCCCGCCTCCCCCGACAAGGTGTGGAACCTCATCGGCGGCTTCGACTCCCTCCCCGACTGGCTCCCGTACATCCCCGAGAGCACCCCCCTCGAAGGCGGCCGCGTCCGCCGCCTGCGCAACCCCGAGGGCGGGACCATCACCGAGCGCCTCGTCGCCTTCAACGAGACCGAGCGCCACTACAGCTACGCCATCCTGGAAGCCCCGTTCCCCGTCGACGGCTACGTCTCCACGATCCGCGTCCACGCCGTCCCCGGCCGGGACGACGCCGCCGAGGTCCAGTGGTCCGGCCGCTTCAACCCCGACGGCGCCACCGAGGCCGAGACCGTGGCCCTGTTCGCCACCATCTACCGCGACGGCCTCGACGCCCTCCACACCACCCTCGCCGGCTGAGACCCCTCCCTCCCGCAAGCCCGGATACGCCCCCGCGTACCCGGGCTGCCGGCTGTTCCGGGCCCGGAGGGGCCCGTGTCAGGCGTGGGGAAGGTGACGTCGAAGGCGGTGGGGGTACCGGCGAGCGCCCCGAGTCCTCTCGTCGAAGCACCCGTCGCCGGAGTCGGTCCCCAGCGACTCGGGATCGCGTCCGTCGGTTCCGATCCGGCGCACACCTCGCGGTTTCCCCCCGCCACCGGGGACTCCCGGCGCCGTGCGCATCGCGCAGACACTCGGCCGCGCGAGTGACGATCCCCCGAACCCGGCGGGCGTTCGGCGGTTCCGGTCCGAGACGAGGTGGACCTTGGAGGTCTGTCCGCCCCGCGACCGCCCGAGCGGGGCGGCCCTCGAAAACACCGGCGTCCCGCCACTGCCGGAAACGGTTGTGCACAGTCGACCACGCACCGAACCGCTCCGGCATCCCACGCCACTGCGCACCCGTCCGAAACTTCCGGATCACGCCCTCGAACTGCTGCCGCAGCCGCTCGGGATACGGACCGAACCCACCGATCGGCAGGTACGGCTCAATGAACTCCCACTCCACATCCGTCAGTTGCTCTCGCGTCACAACAAGACGATCTACCGGACCAGGGTCGCCTCAACGACGAATCCCACAGATTGATCTCAATCCAATACACGCCCTGGTACCGCAACTACACGCCCTGGTACCGCAACAGCGTTTGACCTGAGGGTTGGTACGGCTCACAGGCTGGGACCCGCGCTGGGCCTGTGTCACAAACTGGGACGGTACGACTCGATCATGTGGGGACAGCGCAAGGACGTGCGAGTCGGGCCGACGGCCATCGACAAGGTTGCGACCGTGCGTGAGTTCGCGGAGCGTGAGGGCGGGCGGTGCCTTGCCGCGGCCTCGCGCTCCGCGAGTGGATGTGTGGGTCGCGGTCAGCCGTCGCAGCCGCAGTGGTCGAGAGGGTCGGGTGTGCCGTAGCCGTCGGGGTGACCGTGGCAGGGCGGCTTGGGCGGAGTCGGCTTCGCGGTGTCGTCGGGGTGACCGTGGCAGGGCGGCTTCGGCTCGGTCGGCTTCGCGGTGTCGTCGGCGGTGACGCTGACGCCGGTGGCGGCGTTGTCGACGGTCAGGACGAGCGGGCCGAAGACGCGGTCGTCGGGGAGGAGGTAGCCGGCCGGGGCGCGGGTCTCCTCCCAGTAGTAGGTGCCGACGGGGACGTTGCGGGTGCAGGTGCCGTCGGTGCCGGTGACGCACGGCTCGCCGATGCGGGTGTCGGGGTTGGTGCCGGTGGTCTGGAGTCCGGGGGTGCCGTTGGTCTCCTCCCAGAGCTGGAAGGTTGCACCCGCGAGCAGGGCTTGGGTGCGGGCGTCCCGCTTGAGGACTGTCACGTCACCGGTGACGACGACGCAGGGCACCCAGGTGAGGGTGGCCTCGCCGTTGCCCTGACGGGCTCCGGTGGTGAACACGGCGCCTGCGGGGCCGCTGCTGGAGCCTCCGCCGCCGCCCGCGCCGCTGTTGGAAGCGGTGGGGGACGCGGCCCCACCGCCGCCCCCGACGGCTCCCGCGCCGCCGCCGCCGCCCGCGCCGCCGTGGGGGTCGAGGATGCTGTTTCCGCCCGCGCCTCCGACCGGTCCGACGGCCGGGCTGCCGTTCTCGCCGTTGGGGTCGGTGTGGGGTGCGTTGACGCCGCCCTGCCCGCCCTCGCCGCCGGGCCGGCCGGGCCTGCCCTCGTCGTCCCCTGGGAGCCCCCGGCCCGGCTCGCCCGCCTGGCCGGCGTCCCCGCCGCCGATGGCGGTGGCGAAGAACGACGCGCCGCCGCCTCCTCCGCCACCCGCCACGACCAGGGGTGCCGTACTGGTGCCGACGGTGGTCCGGCCCCCGCCGCCACCCGCGGCGATACCGGAAATCTGGCCGCCTGCGATGTAGGCGCCGCCCCGGCCACCCCCGTTGTAGCCGCCCTGGGCGCGTGCCGGGTCGCTGTCGTCTCCGGAGTGCCCGGCGCCGCCCACGTTCACCGTGAGGACTTCTCCCGACGTCACGTCGAACGTCGCCGATACTTCCGCCCCCCGGCCGCCCGCCACGCCGTACTGGCCGTCCCCTCCGGCGGCCCCGAAGGCGTCCACGGTCACCGCGCACACGTCCTCGGGGACCGTGACCTGTGCAGGTGCCCCCGTGAAGGTGAAGGTCTGCGAAGCCTGCCGCGCAGCGGGGGGCGTGGCCGCCAGAACGGCGGTCGGGAACACAGCCGACGTGGACAGCCCGGCGACCAGCACCGCGCCCGCGAATGAAAGGTAATGTCTCATAAGGGAAGAATCAGATGCGGAGGCAAGCGGCGCTCGGTGGAGATCCTCCAAGCGGCCGAACAATGCGCCCTGTAGGGGTAAAGCCCTACTCGGACTGTCCAACCATCAGGCCAAACGCTGTTGCGGTACCAGAAGAGGCGTTGCTCCTCGGCGTCGGCCGACGAGGCGTAGGCGGCGACGGAGGTCGCCTTCGAATGGGCGGATCCCGAGTGGGACCCGCAGTGGGACCCCGAGGTGTTCGCTTCCCGGGTGCTGGGCGTTGCCGTGCCCGTCGAGTCCGTACCGGAACTGTGCGACATCATGGCCGGCGAGGGACGAGGCGCCGTCCCGAGTGTCGAGTCGCTGAACCCCGGGTACTGCATCGTCCTCGTCTGCCGCGCGCCGTTTCGGGTTGTTCCTCGACCGGGGTCGGGCCGCAGAGCTGTGCCCGACACCCGGGTGTTCCGCGGACCCGATCCACGAACACATCCCTCGCTGCCATCACCATCTCGTCGACTGCGATCCCGACGAACTGGCCCGGGCGGCTGGAGAGTACGGATGGGCTCGACGCGAGGAACTCGACCGCGACCCGGCACATATGGTGGGCGACCCCCACGCGGACGTCCTCGCCAGGGCCGCGGCCGCACACGGCGCCACCGAACCGGTGGCGACCGCATTTCTGGACGGGCCTGTTCGACCCCGACACGATCGACGACGCCCACTGGAATCCGATGGAAGCCCTCACCGTGCGCCACGCGCTGGAGCACGAACGGCTCCGGCTCCGCCGCGTCGCCGACCGCGAGGCGCGCGACATCCGAAGCCGCCCCAAGGCCTGTACGACATGTGGAAACGAGCTTTCCCCATGGCCCGCTCCAGCCGTTCCACCGCGGTTCTGCGCACGCACGTGCGTCCCGTCCCCCACCGGGGGCACCTCACGTCCGCCACACCCGGGTAAGCACGCGTGTGATTTCTCGGCGGCCGGTTCCGTTCGCACGGACCGTGCCCTCGGGCGATCCGTGAGGTTTTGCGGATCAGGGTCGCCATCGCCGAGATGGGGGACGGCAGGTCGTAGTGGCGGCGAGTACTGAGTGGGCGTCAAGAGCGGCAGGGAGGCCGGGGCCAGCGCCTGTTCGGCTTAAATACGGCTACTCGAACGGCTGGTTCCACGCCTATACCGCGGCTTTATCTCGAACTTACCCTTGGTGTTCTCGCAAGTGTCTGAATGCTTGGGGCGCCAGTACGTCGGCGGGTACCACCGTGGGTCTCTGGAACTGCCAGGGTTCGAGTGCCTGGAACGACCGCTTCGCGATCGGCAAATACGGTCTCGGCCAGGAGCATGCGCCGGAGCTCGTCCAGCAGCTGAAATCCTGGGCCACGATGTATGCGTTGAACCAGTTCAACAACAAGTCCTCGGTCATCCCGACGGCTACATTCCAGGTGGGGACTCCGGCTCCGGCGAAGGCCGGCCCGGCCCAGGTGGTGGGCCCCCCGGCTTTCGCGGGCGCCAGTGGCTCGGTGTACCAGTACGGCTGGTCGCACAGCACGGGGTACACCTTCAGCAACGGCGGATCGGTCACGGTCACCGGAACGGTGGGAACCGGGCCCCTGAGTACTTCTCCCGTGGCAGCATCGATCTCTGTGGCCATTCAGGGGTACTGGGGAAGCCAGTGGAACACCACTACGACACAGTCCGGTCAAGTTCAATTCGACATCCCGCCCGGTCAGGTGGGCTGGGTGGCCCGAGCTCAGCTGCTGAAGGCGATGACCGGTACCTGGAGCATCACCAACGACAAGGGGGACAGCTGGCAGGGGACGGGAACGGCTACCATTCCGGCGGTTGACGGCACCGACTCTCCGGGCAACGCCAGCGTGCTCTACCAGTGCACGACCAACCCGTCCGCGGCCACGTGGGCCGAAGCCTGCTACAAGACGGTTCCCAACGGCTATCCGTACCCGGCGACGCGCCCGTCCGTGTAGTCCGTTCCGGTGCGTAAGTCAGGGTTCTGGCACGGCTGATGTGGCCTGCCAAGCGGGCGCGGCTCCTGTCGAGCTTTCAGCTCTCCATGCTGAAGCTTCGTCGCGAGAGTCGCGCCTTGGCGCTGACACCCTCGAACTGCTGCCGCAGCCGATTGGGATACGGACCGTACTCGCCGACCGGCAGGTACGGCCCGATGAACTCCTGTTCCAGGTCAGTCGGTTGCACTCGTGTCACACAAGAAGGTCTACCCGACCGACCCATACCCCGAAGACACAGCCTACAGATTGATCACGACCCGATACACGCCCTATTTGTGCTCCGGTCTCTCCGGGGAGCGACCCGACCTCGTCGAGCGCGGCAGGCTCGTCCTCGCCCGCATGACGCACCGCCCTTCAAGGCTCCGGAAGGCGGGAACCGTCAGCCCCGCCCGTGGCTTGCCCCGGGCCGGAAAAGGGATCGTACGTCACTTTCCGGCCGGCGATGCCGGCTCGTCGACGTGGCTCTCGAATCGCTTGACGTAGCGGCTGATCGCGCCTGCACGACGTTCCTCGTTTCGAAGCGCGTCTCGAGTGCCTGACGCTGTCGGGGATCTTGAAAACCATTGCGGTCCGAGCGAGTGACCGCGGGTCAATCGGCCACGACGCCCACATGGTGGCGTTTGAAGGCGACCGTGGTCGAGTAGGTGGTTCCCGGGGTGTCCACGCTCGCTCCCCCTTGGTTCTTTGCGGGATCGCCGACGGTGAAGACGAGATCGAAGGAGCCGGCGTCAATGACGGCCGCGACAGGCGGATACGCGGTTCTGACGTGAGTGGATGCGTGGGCGGAGGTGAGCTCGAACGTGACGACGCCCTGGCCCAGCACCGATTCACTCTCCGTGGTGTAGGACGCCGGGAAGGTCAGCCCTTCGATGTCCGTCGTAACGACCGCGGTTGCGCCGCCGATCCGAAATGCTCCTGTGCCCGGGACTTGGACCGGCGACGGCACCCCCGTCACGACGGCGGTCACCTCGCCCTTGCGTGCGGTGAGGACGGGGGGCACGTCGATGAGATCGTCGGTGGTGACGACCGGCTTGCCGTCGCTCGCGCTTTGGTCGTGGCGTGTCATCGGGTTCGGAAGGCTCCCCGGTGGCCGTGTCGGTGGCGGTGGCGTCCGGTTGCGGAGTTCGGGTCGCGGCGGCGACGGGGTTGCGTGGACCGGTACCGAGACGACCTGGAACGTCGACCCGGGCCCGGCGAAGGCCGTGACCGGCACCTGGAGGAGAGCGCGGTGGCGCCGTCGGTCCCGGCTCCGATCGGGTGCGGCGCGCTTGGCCCGGGCCACGGGGTGATGGGCCGGTCGTTGCCGGCGGTTGATCTCACCCGAGCCGGGCGTGCGTGTGTCGGGGGTCTGTGCCGGTGTCGACGTGTCCTTGCACGGACGGATGATCCGCGATGTCGACGGTCACCACACTCGGCGGCTTCGCGACGGCTACGTACACGGTCGTGGCCGTCGCGAGCGATGCGACGACACCCGTCGGTGCGGCGCCGGTCGCCAACGGTACGGCGGCGACGACCGTGCGGGTGCGGGTGTCGATCATGTGAAGTTTGTCGTCGCCTTGGCCGGTGACGTGAACGCGTGAGCCATCCGAGGCGGCGGCGACGCCCCAAGGGGCGGATTTCGCGTCGAGCGCGATGGATTCGCCGTCCACCACGGGCGGTCCCGGCCTGACCGATGTCACGGTCCTCCCCTGCACGAGGTGGGCGGTGTCGCCGCGATCGGGGAACACGATCGCCGAGGCTCCGGGGAACGCACCGGCGGAGCCGACCCTGCGGGGTCGGGCGGGGTCGGCCAGGTCGAGCAGGGTCACGCTGCCTTCGGTATCGCTGATCGCGTAGGCGTGGCCGCCCGACGGGTGTACGGCCAAGCCCCGCAGGGGTGCCGGAACCGCGATGTCGCGGCCGGGGAGCGCCGTCCAGCGCGGGGTTCGGTCGTCGCGCGTGTACACGGTGATGCGCGCATTCGTGGGCCCGTGGGCGAGATAGGCGTAGGGATACGTGGGATGCAGGGCGAGCGTGGTCGTCTCGGGTAGATGGTCGGCGACAAGGTCCGGGAGACGCCGGGGTTCGTCGGGGTGCTCGACGTTGTAGGCGACGACGCCGGAGGTGGCGTTCGTGGTCTCGCAGACATACAGCAGCGGTTGCTGGGGGTCGACGCTCAAACCGGCGGGTCGGCCGCCGCAAGGCAGTGTCCGGGTCTCGACGAGACGGCGAGGGTCGGCGATGTCGACGACCCGCAGGACCCGCAAGCCGCTGTCGGTCGTGTAGAGGTGGGTGCGGGCAGGGTGGGTTGCCACGTCGCGCAGCGAACTGCCGGGACCGCAGTCGAGAATGGGCGCGTTGGAGTCGGCGGACTGGGCGGAGTCGACGGCCTCGACGATTCCGAGCAGGCCGTCGTGGACCGCGTACAGGGCCGAGTCGCCCGGCAGCGGCGCGGAGCAGCGCTTGAGGCGGAGCAGGCGAGGCGTGTCGGTGGAGTGGGGCGTGACGCCGGTTCGCGTCAGTACCCGGATGGTGTTCGTGCCCTGGTTGACGACGTAGGTGGCGAGGGTTCCGGGAAGGTGGGCGATTCCGGTCGGGGCCGTTGCGGCCCCCAGGTCCAGCGGGGGCGCCAGGAGGGTCCCGGTGGCGGTTTCGAGTACGGAGACCGTGTGGTTGCCGTGACCTGTGACGTACGTGTAAGTGTCGTCGCAGGCGATTCCCCACGGGGATGTGCCGGAACCGAGGGACACGTCGATCCGCCGAGGCAGAACGGACACGGTGTTGTCCTTCAAGGTGACGATGTACAAAGCCCCACCGTTGCGCGATGCCAGGGATTCCCGTGGCTCGTCGAGGGGTTGCCCGTCGACTTCGGTGATCGTGTCGATGGTCGTCGCCTCGTGGCCGTTCGCTTGGAGACCGGCCACGTAGACCGTGTTGTGCTCCCAGTGGGTGGCGTACATGGTGCGGCCGTCGGCGGAGACCGAGACGCCGGTGAGCCTGCCCGCCGTATGCGCGTCCAGCGTGATGGACCAGGGGCCCTTGTCCACGTCGTGGCCGTTGCCGTTCAGGGCGAAAACAGCCACCGTGGAGCCTGGCCCGCCTTCGTGCGCGACGTACAGAAGATTGCCTCGGACCGCGACGCCCTTGGGGGCTGCCAGTGCTTCCTTGGTGTCGACCTTCACGGGGTTGTGGGGATTCGACAGGTCGACCATGTAGACGGCGTTGCCGGTGGCATCCGCGACGTACAGACGCTTGTCCTCGTGGGCCAACGCGATGCCGTGCGGCTTCTGGAATCCGGAGATCAACGCTTCGCGTGTCCACTGTTCTTGCGCGTATGACAACACGGACACATTTCCGCCGAAGTAGTTGGCCACATACAGACGGGTCCCTTGCGCGTCGATGGCGATGCCGTGCGGTTTGGCGAACTTCCCGGTCTCCTTGGCGATCGAAGAGTGGCCGGTGACCGCGCCTTTCGAATCCAATCCGAGGATCGAGACGGTATCCGTGTCGTTGTTGGAGACATACAGTTCGCTGCGCGTGGCGGTCTCGAACAGAGCGAGGGCGACCGGCTCTGCGAACGCGTATTGCTTGTCCTTCAGGCGCTGCGGCTTTCCGCCGAGGGGGACGAAGGTGGCCGAGTCGGTGCCGGAGTTCGCAGTACACGCGCGCAGCCCGTCCGGGGTGATCGCGACACCGCGCGGTTCGGCTGCCTTGGTGAGTGGGATGGCGTCGCCGGCGTGGCCCTGGTTCACGGGAACGAGTCCGTCGACACCGTTTGCGACGGTCACGGTGACATACGCCTTCCCGTCCGCGGCGTACGCGACGCCCCACGGCCGGGCGTTCCCGTTGAGGGACACGGACTCGGGCTTGAAGCCGGTGACCGGAATCCGGGACACCGATGGGACGTCGGGGCATGTGACGGACAGTTCCTGCGAGCCGGGTCCGACGGCGATCGACAGCGGTGCGTTGCCGAGGGGCGCGGTTGCGCCGAAGGTGGCCGCACGACGGGAGACGCAGACCAGCCCGCCCGCCACGTGGTCGGTGATCCACAGGCGGGCACCCTCGGCGGACATGAACAAGGCGATCGGCCCCGATCCTTTCGATGTCGTCCCGAGAGGCAGCGGGACGGCTTTCGCGAGTTCGGGGTTCACGATGCCCAGGGCGCCGGCGGAGTGGTCGGCCACATAGGCGGCCTTTCCGTCCGGGGCGACCACCACTGCGGCGGGATTACGGCCGACGTCGACGGTTCGCGGAGCACCGGTCGGCGTCCCGTCGGGGTTCAGCCCGATGAGGGTGACGGTGCCCGATCCGTAGTTCGCCACGTAGAGGAAGGCGCCGTCGGGGTCGACCGCAAGGGCGCGGGGGTAGGCGCCGACCGCGACTCGACAGGGGGTCTGCCCCGAAGGGCGGTCGGTGTGCACGACGTTGATCGACGCGTCCCCCCAATTGGCGACGTACAGGACCGGGCGCGTGGGATGCGTGGCCAACGCGCGTGGCCGACGGCCGACCGGGAAGGTCACCGGCGGCGCGTCCGGTGTCGGCCCGATCATGGTGACGGAGTCCGCTGCCCAGTCGGCGACGTAGACGTGGTCCGCGCCGTCCGCGACGATCGCCCGCGGAAGCGCCCCGGTGGGCAGTGCGGACGGCTTCGCCGGGACCAGTCCCCCGTCGCCCTTCACGGCGAACACCGAAACGGTGGCGTCGCCCCAGTTCACGACGTACAGGTGGCTCCGGGAGTGGTTCAGGGCCAGGGCTCGCGGCCTGGCTCCGACGGAAACGGTGTCGACGAGCCTGATCTGTTGCGGTGTCGCGAGGTCGATGACAGCGACCGTGCCCGAGCCGGTGGGATCGCCTCGCGAGACGACGTATCCCGCGCCGGCCTGGCCCAGCGCGACGGCGCACGGGACGGCGCCCACGTGGACGGGTTCTCCGAGCGTCCGGGGAGGGTCGTGCCCGATGTCGACGAGCGAGACCGTGGCGGCGGCCTGATTGGCGACAAGTGCGTGGTAAGGCGTGTCCATGTCGTCGCGCGGCCTTTCGTCAGAGGTTGGCGTCGAGGATCCGGACGCGGTGTTCGACCGAGTAGACGCATTCGGTGTCGGCGCAGGTGACGGTGTCGACGGGTGCGCTCGCGGGATCGGTGGGGTCTCGGTCGTACAGGCGGACGTCGATCACCCGGGTCGGGCCCGGCACGGCCGCGAGAAGCAGGTGGGCCTCGCCCACGCGGGCGGGGCGGCCCAGGGGCCATCCCGTCCCGTCGGGACCGCCCTCGACGGCGCTGAAGTGGCGGTACAGGGCCCGCTCGGCAGCGGCGCGCAGGTCGTCGCGATCGGCCGGGGACAGGGGGGCGACGGGTTCGAGGTCGGCGGTGATCCACAGGTTCTTCAGGCCGGGGAGTCCTGCCCACAGCGGCGCCTCGGGTGGGTGCAGTGGGCTCAGCGCGGACAGCAGTTCGTCGATCAGGTGCGGTGTGGGAGTCAGCGAGGAGCGGGGGAAGCGTCCCTGGGCGTCGGGCGTGACGGAGGGGATCACGAGCAGTCGCACGCCCAGGCGGACGGCTCCTCCGGAGGTGTCGGTGTACCCGTCGGTGCCGTCGGCGACGGCCTGCGCGTTGGTCACGGCCACGAATTTCGGGTCGTGGCCGACGTTGACGTCGATGGCACCGACGGGGATGGAGACGTGTCCGCGGCTCGTTGTGTATTCGCCGGAGACCTTGATCTCGGCGCCCGCCGGTGGCACCGCGCCGTACTGGCGTGTGCCGGACGGTCCCGAGATGGCGGGCCCGAAGTGGATGCGGCCGGTCGAGGCGTTGATCACCACGTTGCGGGATGTGTCGGTGCAGCCGGTGAAGTCCGGCACCGGCTTCCAGACCTGTGCGGGCCCCTTGGGCGGTGTCACCGTCACGTCGGGCATCGTCGCCCCGACGATCGGCGCGTCCAGCAGGTCGAAATGTTGATCGGGCATGCCCTGGGAGATCGCGCTTCTCGTCGTGTCGCCCCGATCGCACTGTCGTGCCGACGCGGTGCCGCCGGCATTGTCCACCCACACCGTGTACGAGGTCTCGGGGGTTCGTCGGGGGTCGTGGATCTGGAGGATCAGGGCGTCGGGTGCCTGGTCTGGGAGGTCGAGGCTTCCGTAAACGTCCCGCCAGGTGGCGGCGTCGGTCAGGCTCACCGGATACGCCGCCGTGTGCGTGCCGAGGGAGACGGCCACGGGCGGGGGTGCGGTGTAGTGGCAGGTGTCGATGTCCCACCACAGGTCGTCGGCGTTCTCGACGAAGACCGACAGGGCGACGGGCGCCGTGTGGTCCGGGACGGGGTCGGCGCGCGTGACCCACAGGGTCAGGTTGCGCCGGGGGGTGTGCGGAGGGAGGGGGACGCGCGCGAGGATCAGGCCGATGTCGTTGGCCGTGCCCGCGCCGACGGTGTCCTTGCCGCGCAGGGTGTGTGGCTCGTCGAGGGTGTGATCGGTGAACATCTTGGTGGGCGTGGGTTTTTGAGCGAATCGCAGCCCGGTCATGGCGGCCTGGGTGCGGGTTCGCGCCACCGGGGCCGTGGTCGTGAACACCGTGGAAGGGGTGTCGGGGGTACCGGCGCGGGCTCCCGTGTCCAGTCCCTCCACGCCGGGGGCGAGGGTGAAGGTCAACGTGGTCGTGGCGGGGCTCCAGGCCCTGAGGTTGCGGGCGGGGTCGAGGAGGTCGCCGGGGACTGCGGGCAGGTGGTGGGCCCGGGCAACACCGGCGGAGGCCGCCAGAGCGAGGCGCTCGTAGTCGGCGGGGGTGACCGCGCGTTCGGGAAAGGCCGTGCCCAGGGGCGCGCGTGCGGCACACGCGAGCGCGCTCTCGGGTCCGGCTCCCCCGACGGCGGCGGTGAGGTTGCTGACGTCGATGACCTCCGGGATGGGTGTCCGCAGCACCGTGACGGTGCCTTGGGGCACGTTGCCGGGGTGGTCTCCCGCGAAGAGGTAGGTCGTCGCGCGCACCGTCGCTCCCGGGGGCAGGAGCGCGCCGTGACGTCGCCGCCCCGTCCGGTCCTCACCGGTGGCGGCGAACACCGCTTCTCCGGTGCCGACATCGAGGGTGAAGTGGCGGTCGTGGGGTCCCGTTCGGGCGAGCGAGTCGACGTACGTCCAGCGCTGCGCGGGACTCGCGTCGCCGGATACGACGTCGACGGCGAGGTGACCCGCGTGCGGCAGGGGCGGATGGGCGAAGCGGAAGCGTTCGTCGGGGCGTCCCGTCGCGGTGCCCAGCCTCTCGTCGCGAAACATCCGGGCGTGAGCGGCCGGCACGACGATCGAGCTCTCCGCGGCCATGGTCACCGACACGATCACGTGCGGGAGCACCGACGAGTCGTGGACGTGACGCGGACGCAACAGTCCGACGCCCTCCCACGTTCCCCCGGGCAGGGTCAGCCGGGCGGGTGCGTGCACGTCGGGCACGGCGAGGGTGACGCGTCCGTCGCGGGTGAGGTCGGCCGTGGTGTCGGTGACGATCGAGCAGTCCGCCCAGTGCGTGCCCTGCCATGCCGCCCACGCGTAGGTGACGTCGCGGTGGGGTGGCGCCTGTGTGCCCACCCGCAGGTCGAGAGTGATCCATGCTCCGGGCACGGGAGCCGACAGCACCACCAGCGGCTGCGTCGTGTGGGCCGGCGCGTCGCGGGCGGACACCGCGGCGACGAATGATCGCGGTGGGCGCGCGTGCGGTGGTGTCCAGGCGACGCCGCCGGCGTTCGCCCGTCCCGAGGTCGGCGACCAGGGAAGGAGGGTGCCGTCGAACACGCCGTCGTGCTCGGTGCCCATGAACGAACCGGCCATGGTCAGGCTACGGGCGGGAACTTCGGCGTCGGTGAGGGTCGTGAACACGACGGCGTCCCGTTGTCCCGGAGTGGCGATCTCGGTGCCGGCCGGGATGCGGACGACGTTCGGGGGTGTGGGGTTGCGCACGTGGAAACGCATGGACACGACGGCCGGTGACCCGGGGAGCGGGCGTGGACCCAGCCGGCGCGCCATGTCCGCCCGGTGCCGATCGGGGGCCCGGTTGACGCGGTCGGCGAGTCGGACCGCCATGTCGGCGCACACCTGAATCAGGGCGATGCCGGGGTCGTCGGGTTGGGGATTGCCCCATCCCGGTTGGGCGGTTGTGACGGCCCGCGCCGCGTCCAGGAGCATGGTGTCGCGGGCGCGGGGGTCCAAGGGCGGGGTGGGCAGGCTCATGCCGTGGGCTCCGTCCGTGACGAGCCGTCGGACCGTGCCGGTCCGGACGCCGCCGGGACGTGGACGCGGTACGGCACGTGCGCCGGGCAGTGGGCCCGGACGAGCCGTGCCAGGCGTTGTTCCACCTCCTGGGAGTCGGCCTGGTCGTCATGCTCGGGGAGGCTCACGAGCAGGGTACGTCCGCCGGACCAGGGGGTGGTGTCGGTGCGGACCTGCCCCGGGTCGACGACCGTCGGTGTCCAGCCGTGGATGACCCGGGCCTCCAGGTCCAGCCCGGCGCGGGTGCCGCGGCGGGCGTTGAGCAAGGGCGCCAGGTCGATGGCCGCGCGCCGCTGTTCCTCGGTCCAACCGGATTCGACGCGTGCGCCGGTGATCGTGGCCAGCCAGTCCAGGAAGGGCGCCGGGGCGGTCCAGGGGTCGAAGACCTCGACCATGGAGTCGATCGCCTCGACGTCCGCGCGCAGGAGAGCGTCGATCCCGGCCGCGAACGCGGCCACCACGGGGTCGTCGGCGTAGAGCGCGGGCATGGTGGCCAGGGTGGGCGACGGGGGAATCGATGGGGTCGACATCGTGGGAAGCCTCTTGTCATTCCTCGGCGTTGGTGACGGTGACGGTGACCTTGTCCAGCAGGGGCAGGGCGCCGTCGGGGACGGGCACGATCTGCGTCGTTCGGCCGTTCACCCGCAGGTCGACGGCGCGGAGGCCGCGGACCTCCGCCAGTCGTTCGACGACGCAGGCCGCCTCACCCGCACGAATCGCCTGTCCCCAGGGCGTGCCGTCGCCGTCGGGGCCGCCGAGGCAGGGGTGGTACCAGTGACGCAGCCCACGCGTGACGACCTCGGTGACCCTGTCGGCGGTATCGGCCCACGGCCGTACGGTCACGCCGATGTCGAAGCTCACGTAGTCGGGGCGGCGTACGCGAAGTCGCTCGCCGAGCAGGCGCATGGCGTCGACCCGGCGTGAGACCTCTCCTCGCAACTCCGGTGTCGGCTCCAGCCGATCCGTCGTGAGGACGGCGCCGGGATCGGTGCTGGTGCGGGGGACGACGAATACGTTCAGGCCGTTGTCCTCGCTGGACCACGGTGCGGGGTGGGTGTCCCGGGCCGTGAGGAAGAAGAACATGCGGTCGCTGTGGCGTAGCACGACGGCGTCGGGAGAGTGCGTCGCGGCGCGGGGCAGGCCGGGAAATCCGGAGGCGATCGTGGCGACGGCCACGGTGCTTCCCGGCGCGGGCTCGAATTTCCCGGCGGCGAAGGTGCATGTCGTGTGGCAAAAGCTGTCGTTCTTGAAGAAGAACACCCGCCACACGCCGTTTTCCGGGTAGGCGCAGACTCCGTCCAGCGAGTGGGTGAACAGCCCCTCCAACGGGACCTTCAGCTGTGGGAAGACCTCGGAGATGGGCGTCTCGGTCTCGTCGTCCCAGCGACAGTGTTCGCCGCGGAACCACAGGCGGGCGGTGACGCTCGGGCTCCGGAATCCCACGACCGCGTCGGGCGGCGCCTGGTTGTCGAAAGGCGAGTCGTCGTAGCCGATGGGGAAGGGCGGAAGAGGGCGGAAGGGCGAAGCAGGGTCGAGCGGGATTCTGTGGTGTTCGGTCTCGGCATAGGTGACCAGGCACGGGGGTGTGTTGAGGTGGTCCACGTACGCGGCGTCCACGTACACGGGTCGCGCGGGGGGGCACAGGCTCGCGGGCGCGCGGTCGCGGACGGGACGGGCCTCGGGAGTCACCCATACCCGAGCCACGTCCCGTACCTCGGCGACGACCTGTTCGTGGTCGGACGCGGTCACGGCGCGCCGCAGCGGGACGAGTTGCAGGTGGGTGCGGCGCAGGGCGTCCTGCCAGGTCTCCTCGTCGGTGCCGGGGCGCGTGAGCGTTTCCAGCGTCACGGACAGGGTGTCGCGTAGGGGTTCGGCGAGGTCGAGGGCGATGCCTTCGGGGAGGTTGCCGCGGCTGCCCCCGCCGACGGTGTAGACGGCGTGGATCGCGGCGCCGGCGGCGGGGATCCTGCCTTGCTGTCGAGGGGCGACGGCGCGCGGGGAACCGTCGGATTTCGGGGTCGCGGCGTAGGGCACGTTCGGTCCGAAGGCGACCTCGCCGGCTGCCGGGTCCCATCGGTAGCACGCGGTGTCCCCCGTCGCGCCGGCGAAGGTGAGGACTCGGGTCCATTCGTCGGTGCGGGCGGCGGAGCCGACCCGAACGCTCAGGTCGGGTCCCGGGTTCGTCGTGTCGTCCTCGTCGGGCGCCGGGTTGCGCGGGCGTTGCGAGGGGGCGAAGCGCTGGCCGGGCGTTCCGTCGGAGCTGCCGAGGATCTCGTCGGTGACGCTTTCCACGTGTGTGGCTTCGACCAGGCCGGTGGTGGCGTCGGACGCGATCGTGAGGTCGGTGCGGGTGTGGTAGACGACCGGTGACCTGCCCGGGCTGGTGACCGGGGTGTTCGCGGGCAGGACGACGGTGTCGTGTGTGGGCTTGCGGCGGCTCACGCGCAGGAGGACGACGGCCGAGGAGGCGGGTGCGGGTGCGATGCCCATCAGGCGCATGAGTGCGACGCGGTGGCGTGGGGTGAGGCGGTTGGCGCGGTAGACGAGTTGGTCGACGCGTTGGGCGCACGCCTCGATGAGGGTGATGCCGGGGTCGGAGACGTTGTGGTCGGTCCAGTGCGGGGCGAGGGTGGGCAGGGAGCGTTTGGCGGCGTCGACGAGCGGTTGGAATCGCAGGTCGTCGAGGTCCGTGCGGGCGTCGGGGGCCGGGGGCCGGGGGGACGTGGGGGTGTCGGTCACGGTCGGGGCCCGTCCGGGGCGGGAGGCAGGGTGTAGTAGGGGAAGACGAGGTTGCGGGGTTCGTTCGTGGCGCGCAGCCGGTAGGCGATGTCCAGGTAGAGGGTGCCCGATTCCTGGTCTTGGAGGCTGAAGGCGACGTCGTGGACCTCGATGCGGGGTTCCCAGCGGTCGAGGGCTTCGCGGATGCGCAGTTCGGCGGCGGTGACGGTGCCGGCGTCGAGGGGGTCGAAGGTCAGGGTGTGGATGGCGCAGCCGAACTCGGGCCGCATGGCGCGTTCGCCCGGGGTGGTCTCGAGGATGATGCGGATGGCCTCCTCGACGTCGGTGGGGCCGGAGACGAGGGCGACGCGTCCGTCGGGGGTGATGGCGGCGGGGTAGGGCCAGCCGCTGCCGATGATGTCCATGGATCGGTCCGTGTTCAGTCGGCTGTGGGGGACTTGCCGGTGAGGGTGACGAGCCCTTTGGGGCTGGTGATGTCGATGTCGCCGGTGGTGGCCTCGATGGTGACGCGGCCGCCGCGCAGGACGAGTCGGCCCTGGCCCGCGTCGAGGTCCAGGGTGCCCTTGTCCCCGTCGAGGGTGACGCGGACGCCCTGGCCGTTGCCGCTGCGGGGGCGGGCGGTGAGGGTGAAGGTGGCCGCGGCACGGTCGAGGTTCGCGGTGACGTTGCCGTCGCCGGTGGTCAGGCGTAGCCCCTGGGATCCGTTGGGGTCGTTGAGGAATTCGAGTTGTTCGCCGGTACGGGAGGCGAGGGAGCGTCGGACGATGGTTCCGTCGGCGTCGACGCGGGGTGGATCGTCGTCGCGGGCGGTGGGGGTGTCGAGGCCGTTGTAGAGACCGCCCATGACGAAGACCTTGTCGAGGCGGCCGTGTTCGAAGCAGACGAGGACCTCGTCGTGGATTTCGGGGGTGAAGACGCCGCCGCCGCCGGCGCCGCCCCATTGGAGGGTGCGGATCCAGTCGGTGACGTAGGTGTCGGAGAGCCAGGGGAGCTTGACGCGGACCTCGCCGTATTCGCCGTCCTCGGGTTGGCGGGTGTGGGTGACGATGCCGACGGCGACGCCGGGTCCGGTCAGCGGTGAGGGGGGTGGAACGACGGGGGGTGGCGGCGGGCCCATGCGGACGTGGGTGGTGTAGCCGCTCGCGCCGAAGTGATGGGTGCAGGTCGAGATGGTGTAGGCGCCGGCGAAGGGGGCGGTGATGCCGGTGACTTCGACGGTGTCGCCGGCGCGCAGGCGGGGAGTGCCGAACGTGTGGGCGTCCACGTCGGCCATGGCGGCGGTGGTGTCCGCGGCGACGGCGACGGCGGCTGCGGTGACCTGCTCCTTCGTGGTGTAGGGAACGGAGGCGACGAGGAGGTTGGGGCCATGTTCGCCGGAGGTGTTGAAGGGTTGGACGAGGTCGTCGGGGGTGGCGCCGATGGCATAGGTGGCGGTGGCCGTGGCGGGCGCGGTGGCGGTGACGGCCTCTTTGCGCGCGGGGTTCCAGCCCCGGACCTCGACGGCCTCGACCTGGTCGAGGCTGGACAGGCGGGCGCGCAGGTTGAGGAGGTTGGCGCCGTAGCGCAGTTCGACGGGGCCTTCCCCGTCGTGTGGCCCGGTGTGTTCGACCGGTCGCCGGCGAAGGCACAGGGCGGTGTCCTCGACGGTGGGGACGAGCGAGCGTTGGCGGGCGAAGTCGGCGAGGAACTCCCAGTCGCTGAGGTTGGGTTGAGCGAGATAGGCGGGGGGCGGGTCGGCGGGGTCGTCCTCGACCGCTCCGGGGACGAGGCCGTTGCGTTCGGCGATGCGCCGCACGATCTCGACAGTGGTCATCTGGGGGTAGACGTCGACGCGCCGACCGCGGCGCAGGCGGTGGTCGCGGCTCATGCCCAGGACGGCGACAAAGGATCCGGCGGAGTCGATGTCGGTTTCCAAGGCGACGATCTCGCCGGTGAACAACGTACGGCGGGTGCGCAGGTTGAGGGCGGCGACGGCGATCGTCAGGGGGTGGCCGAACTTGAGATCGAGGTCGCTCAGGGCGGTGTGGCGTTCGTCGCGCAGGCGCACCTCGGCGTGGGCGGGGCCGTCGACGGCGGTGTCCACGCGGACGTCGAGGAGTTGTTCGTTCCAGGTCTCGGTCAGGGGGTTGAGGAACGTGACGACGGGTTGAGCGGCGAGGGCGCGTTCGTGGACGGAGGTCATCGGGAGGTGTCCTCGAGGACGGGCACGATCAAGGTGGTGCCGGGGGTCAGGCGGGTGGGGTCGTCGATGTCGTTCGCCCGGGCGATGGCACGCCAACGGGTGGGGTCGCCGTAGACGTTCCAGGCGACGTGTTGGAGGGTGTCACCGGGGGCGAGGGTGTGGGTGCCGGTGGGGCCGTCGGCGCCGGAGGTGGGGTTTTGGCGTGCGGTGGCGCCGCCGATCTCCTCGAGGGTGAGCGAGCAGCGGGCACGCAGGGGTGTGCCGTCGGCGGCGAAGCGGGTGTAGGCGGCTTCGACCTGTCGGAGGTAGGCGAGGAAGGCGGCGGTGCGTGAGCGTCCCCATTCCAGGCGTATCCAGGGGGCGGAGGCAGGCAGGTTCGCGGCGCTCTGCGGGGTGGGTGAGCAGCAGCTCAGCAGGAGGTCGACGGCGTCTTGGACATCGGATCGGCCGTCGCCGGAGTCGACGAAGACCTCGAGGGTCATCACTCGGGGATCGCCCGCGATGAACTGTGGTCGGGGGACGTCGGCGCCGGAGGGGAAGCGGGTGCGATCCCACAGGGCGCCGCGGGCCAGGGTGATGCGGTCGGGGTTGAAGTGCAGTCGGAGGCGGGCGCGTTCGGGTCCGGGGGTGTTGCCGGGGCCGGCCGGGGGGTCGTGGACGACGAGGGTGGCGCGTACCGGCGCGCACGGGAGCGGGGTCACCATCGGTTCGGTCCTTGTGGTCGCGGGGATCGGATCACAGGGGGACGGCGCCGAAGCCGTTGTGTGCGATCTCGAGGGTCTCGTGGGCGGCTTGGGACTGTTCGGTATCGAAGGTGGGGCCGGTCCACCGCAGCGGGACGACGCCTTCGAGGACCCAGCCGGCCAGCGGAGCGCGGTCGGGGCCCAGGGCGACCAGATATCCCGGAAGTCGGGCGGGCCGGTGGGCCTGCAGGCGCAGCCACGCGGCGATCAGGGCCGTTTGCGCGGTGAGCGGTCTCGAAAGGGCGACCGGGGTGAAACGCAGGCGCGTGGGCAGTTGCCAGACACGGTCGTTGGCACCGCCTTCGAGGATCTCCTCCATCTCCATGAAACAGCCCAGTCCTTCGCAGCGGGTGAACGAGCCGAGTTCGTGGGTGCCGATCGTCAGTCGGAACAGGCAGGTGACGGCGAAGGGATTGTCGGCCATGGCGGGGGTCCCTGCGGGAGTGCGAGTGGGGTCTGGTCGAGCGGGCCGGGTGGGACGGGGTCGGGTGGTGGTCATCGCGGCCGGCTCGTGGTGCGTTCGGACAGGGCCTGTCCCAGGGAAGGACGGTCGGGCCGGCAGTGGGTGAGCGAGGGCAGCAGGGCCCGAACGAGGTCGTCGACGTGGGTGTGGAGAATCTCGCGCGCCACAGCGGCGATGTCCTCGCGCGTGGGCGCCGGTTCGCCGGACGGGGGGTTCGGGGCCGCGGTCGCGAGCGCCGTGGGTGGCGTGGGTGGGGCCGGGGTTCGGGGTTCCGGGGACGGGGACGCGAGGGCGGGGCGCAGGGGGATCGCGTCGGCGGGGACGTGGCGCACCGGCGGGCCGAGGGTCGGGGCGAAGGTACGGGACCGTGGCGGCCACTGTGTCGAAGGCCGGACGGCGCGGGTGGGGTCGGGCGCGGGCGCCGGGTCGAGGCGTGGGACCGCGCCGCCACGGAACATGCCCTCGTCGTAGAGCGTGGCGCCGTGCGACGGGGTGTCGTGGGACGGGGTGTCGTGTGCGTGTGCACGGGCCGGGCCGCCGGCATCCGGGTGCGTCGCCGGGTGATGGTCGGCGACCCGGCCGGCGGGGGGTGGTTCGCGCGGTGGCGCGGGAGGTGTGCTTGTCGAAGACCTCGGTTGAGCCCTTTCCCGCGGTGTGGGATGGGCCGCGTGGGGCCCGAGCCCGCGACCGCGAAGGGCCGGGCCGGTCGTGACGGTGGGCGGGCGGTGGGCGGGCGGGTCCGGTGGCGGGGCCGGCTCGGTCGGCGGCAGGCGGCGAGAGGTCAGTGCGCGAGCCGTCCGGGCCGGATCGAGCGGGTGCCCCGCGGGCATGGGGTCGAGCGGCGACGCTCCCACCGGGCGGGCGCGCGAAGGGCTGCCGGACCCGACCGGGTCCGGGTTCGTGGGGTCGCCTGCGGCCGGTCGTGCTTCCTTCGCGACGCTCCCGGGGGCGGACGGCGGGCCGAGCAGGGGTACGGACGGTGGGAAGGGCCGAGCGGGGGCGGCGTCGGTGGCGGGTGGGCGCGGTGTGTGCGTTCGGGGGGCCGCGTGCGGAGTGTGGCCCGGTGGGGGTGTGGGGGCGAGCCGCGCGGGGCGGTGGACATCGGCCCGGGTGTCGCGTTTCTCGTCCGCGGACCACGCGGGTCGGCGGCCGGGGACGGCGTCGGCCGGCGAGCGCTCGGGGACTCGCCGGGCCCGGGTGTCGGGGGCCGGGACGAGCGCCGTGGGCGCGGCTCGGAAGGGGCGCGGCTGGTTCGGGTCACCGAACAGGTCGAGCAGGAGGGCGCAGCCGACGACCGGGATCGCGCGCGGCAGCAGACGGCCCGGGGCGGCGACACGAGGTGCCGGGCGCCAGGCGGCCAGGGTTTCGCGGAATCCGGCCATACCGCTGGTGGGGACACCGGCCGGCGCCGGCCACGGGCGTGCGACGGGCGCGGGGTCCCGGGTGGGAGCGGGGGTGACATCCATCCGTCACGCTCCCCCGCAAGGACCGGCGAAGCTGTGGAGGAGGCCGATCTCCCGCACCCACATCGCGCGTTCCTCGTGGGTCGTGTCGAGGAGGTCGCCGAGGGACCAGTGCAGGTGGTGGGCGATGTGGGCGATCTGGGCGCGGACGAGTTCGGGTGGGTGGGTCATCCTTCCCCCAGGCGGCCCCGCGGGGTCGGTGCGGCGAGGGTGGTGCCGCATCCGGGACAGGCGAGCGTGACTCGGTCGCCGTCGAGGCCGTTGATCGTGCGGTACAAGTCCTGGAGATAGGCCAGGTCGACGGCGAACAGGCGTTCCACGAGGTCGGCGTGGACGTCGGTGAGGGTGCCCAGGCGGGTGACGACCAGGCTGAGCAGGACCACGCCGAGGTAGGCGGGGTTCTCGCGGACGCGTTGGTCGACGAGTGGAGAGAGTTCGTCGCGGGCGGTGGCCAGGCGCATGGTGCCCGTGCGGTGGACGGTGCCGTGCTCGTCGACGTAGCCGTGCGGTAGTTCGAAGGGGAACTCGGTACGCAGTGCGGGTGAGCTGTCGCGCATCGTGGGGGTTGTTCCTTTCGCCGGTGCGAGGTGGGTCGGTTCAGACCGTGGTTTGGCCCGCCTGTCCGACGATCTGGGTGACGCGGAAGACGACGAACTCGGCGGGGCGCACCGGCGCGACGCCGATATCGCAGTACACATGCCCCCGATCGACCGTGTCGGGGGTGTTGTTCGTGTCGTCGCACACCACGTAGAACGCCTCCCCCGGAGTACGACCCGCCAACGCACCCGCACGCCACTGATCGGTCAGGAACGCCGACACCGCGTGCCGCAACGACGCCCACAACCGCTCGTCGTTCGGCTCGAACACCACCCACCGCGACGACGACACGATCGAGTCCTCCAGAAAACACACCAGACGACGCACGTTCACGTACCGCCAGTCCCGCGTGTCCGACAACGTCCGCGCACCCCACACCAGCAAGCCCCGACCGGGAAAAACGCGCAGGCAGTTCACTCCGGCGTCGTTCAGGGGTTGTTGGCGGGCGTCGCCGACGACATCGAGGGGTTCGAGTACGGCGGCGAGCCCGATGTTCGCGGGCGCCTTGAACACCCCGCGGGCGGTGTCGGTGGCGGCCCACACCCCCGCGATGTGCCCGCACGGCGGGACCGCCCGCGTGGTGTCGCCGTCCAGGCCCGGGACGCGTACCCAGGGGTAGTAGAGCGTGCCGAAGGTCTTGTCGGTGTCGTTGTCGGTGCCCGCGTTGCCGGCGAGGGTCGTGAGGTGCCCGTCCCAGGCCGAGTCCAGGTGGTCGGGGGTCCGGGGGGCGTCGAGGATCGCCAGCCGATTGCCCGCCCTGGAGCAGTGATCGGTGACGGATCTCATCAGGTTCACGGCCGCATCGAGCGAATTCGGCAGGTTCTTGGAGCCGTTCGCGGTGGCGATGTCCCACAGGACCGGCACCGCGACCATGGTGACGTCGTGGACGCTCTTCAGGCCGGCCAGCCCCGAGTGGACCGCGTCGTCGCCGTCGAGGTCCGGTTTCGCCTCGTCGAGGATGCCGACGTAGCAGGCGGTCCCGCCGTTCGCGAAGAACGCGTACACGGCCTCCGCCAGGAGCAGGAACCGTTCGGCGTCCGGCGGCGGTTTGGTCTTGCCGCTCGTGTCCCTCCTGCCGGCGCGAACGGCCTTCAGCAGGACGTCCACGTCGTAGCGTGCGGCGAACGCGGACCAACCGCGCAGCAGGTACGGCTTCGCGCGCCGGGCCCGTTCGGCGGCCTTCGCCGTGTCGTCCGAATACTTCGCGGGGTCGAGGTAGGCGTAGCCGAGGAAGGCGGGGGTGGAGGTGCCCGTGCCGGTGACGATGCGGACCCCGCTGGAGTTCTCCTCCAGGTAGACACCGGGGGCGCGCAGGATGTTGGGGCTCATGCGAGAGGTCCTTCGGTGGGCGGGGGTGGCTATTCGACGGTGAGGTCCTCGTAGGTGATGGTGACCTGTTCGGTGGCGGCTCCGGTGTCGCCGGCGCCGAGCGTGGGTCCCTGCCAGCGCGAGGCCCACGCGTTGGTGAGGTGGATGCGGCGGACGGTGTTCTTGCGGGCGTCCTTGAGGGAGACGGTGATGTTCTGGCGGGCCGTGTCGAGGTCGGCGTCGACGAGGGTGGCCTTGATCCAGTCGGTGAAGGCAGTGCTCTTGTCCATGCCGCGAGTGATCGTGATCTCGCCGGAGCGGCGGGCGCCGGGTTGTTTGCGGATCACCAGTTCGCCGTTGGGAGTGACCTGGCGGGTCTCCACGACGTCCTGTTCCAGGGTCAGGCCGGAGATGTCGCGGACGGTCTCGACCTGGAACTTGCCCAGTTCGATGCCGAAGGTGTGATTGGAGAAGACGTCGCCGTTGAGCATGACGAAACGTTCCTTTGCTGGCGGGGCGGGGTGCCCGAGTGGGTCAGGTCACGGTGGGGGCAGCGGTGGTCTGGGTGACGCGGAAGACGACGAACTCGGCGGGGCGCACCGGCGCGACGCCGATATCGCAGTACACATGCCCCCGATCGACCGTGTCGGGGGTGTTGTTCGTGTCGTCGCACACCACGTAGAACGCCTCCCCCGGAGTACGACCCGCCAACGCACCCGCACGCCACTGATCGGTCAGGAACGCCGACACCGCGTGCCGCAACGACGCCCACAACCGCTCGTCGTTCGGCTCGAACACCACCCACCGCGACGACGACACGATCGAGTCCTCCAGAAAACACACCAGACGACGCACGTTCACGTACCGCCAGTCCCGCGTGTCCGACAACGTCCGCGCACCCCACACCAGCAAGCCCCGACCGGGAAAAACGCGCAGGCAGTTCACTCCGACCGGGTTGAGGTCGGCCTGTTGGTCGTCGGAGATCGGCTCGGTGGCGCCGAGGACGCCACGCAGACCGACGTTCGCCGGCGCCTTGAACACCCCGCGCCGCGCATCGGTTGCCGCCCACACCCCGGCGATGTGCCCGCACGGCGGCACCACCCGCTCCACGCCGGCGACGCCGGGAACGCGCACCCACGGGTAGTAGCAGGCGGCGAAACCGTCGGTCGTGTCGTCGACGCGCAGCGTTTCGGGAAACGCGACGGCCGCGGCCGGGGCGATGTCGGGCGGGGGTTCCGTCAAGGCCAGGCGATTGCCCATCGCGTGACAGTGCGCGACCACGGCCTTGATCATGTCCTCGCGGATGGCCGGGTCCCGAGTCAGGGTCCAAAGGTCGGGTGCCGCGACCATCTGCACATCCGGCACGGTCTCGAGTCCGGCCAGCCCGGAGCGGCGGAGTTCGTCCCCCTGGAGAGTCGGTTGCGCTCCCGATCCCTGTTCCAGACGAACGATGTAACACGCGGCCCCGCCGTTGGCGAAGAAGCCGTACACGACCTCGGCAAGGTAGCCGGTGAGCAAGGGGAGGTCCATGTGCAGAAACAGCAGTTCCGTCTTGTACGCGCGCAGCGTGTCCAGCAGGGCACTGGGGATATAGGCGTGCTCGTCGAACCACAGGCAGAGTGCGTCGAGTTCGTCGCAGGACTGGAGTCCGGGCGGCTGACCGAGCAACGTGTCCAGTGCGCGGATCGTCTGCAGCGCCTCGAGATCGAGCTCGTCGTTCGCGTCGTCCACCCGGACGAACTCGTCGCACTCGCGACGTAGCGTGGCGGCAGAGGATGCTTGTTGCTCGATGCGGGCCAAGTCGTTGCTCAGGTAGATTCGGGCGAACTCGGACCAGCCGCGTACCAGCAGCGGTGTGTTCGGGCCGTCGGAAGCCATTCCCAGGAAGGCGGGCGTGGACGTGCCCGTCGCGGTGATCAGACGCACACCGCTGGGGATCTCGCGCAGGTGGACGCCGGGGGCCAGGGGAGTGCTCACGGGTGGTATCCCTTCCGGGTGGGCGACGACATGTGGTGCCTTCGGACGTCGTGTCGGCCCTCGACGAGCGGCACGTATCCGCGAAGACGCGGCTTCGAACCTGGTGTACGCCGTTCGCCGCGAGGACACCGAGCGCCGCTTGCCCGCACGCGAACGGTATGGCGCCTGCTTCGGATCGGGGAGCGTCGGGGAAGAGTCGTGATCTCCCGCCGGTCGACCGACCTTGCCACCGGACCGACGTTCCGCACGCGCCGTGCTCCGCCCGAATTCCGGTCCGGCGCCCATGGCGTGGTGACCGCCCCACGAGATGCGGCGAAGACCTTCGCAGGGCGGCGGACGGGCCCGCCCGCCGAGTCCTTCGGCAGCCTCCGGGGGTCAGCCCGCAGCGGCAGCCGGGGTGAAGGTCCTGCTGTGGTGGCCGGGGTCCAGTGGTGCTCCGGCTACGGAGGTGAGGTCGTGCGCGGTCACGGTGTAGGAGCGATCCGTCTCGAAGACGCCGGTGAGGCGAACGACGAGACCCGAATGTGGATCACGCTCGGGGGTGACGTCCACCGGCGGATCGATGGTGTAGGCGTGGGGGTTGCCGCTCGAGACGGGATCGACGTCGGTGTTGAAGGTAAGGGTGAGCAAGTTGCCGACCGCGCGCGCTTGTTCCAACGCGAGGAGAATCGCCGGTGCCCCGCCGGCGCACACCGGCAGCCCGCCCAGGGCCGCCCCCGACTTCATCGCCGAGAGACGACAGTGCAGCGACGGGGCGTCGAGCGGGTGTGCCGGATCCCCCGCGGCATTTTCCTCGGTGACGTAGGAGAAGAGTTTCTCGAACTGCTCCAACGCCTCCGGGACGGCTTCCGGCCATTCGGTGGGCCACCAGTAGGTCCTGCTGGTGAGTGCGAAGGCGAGGTGGTCGGCCGCGCCGACGGCGAGGAAGCCGTCCGTGCCCAGGGGCCGGTCACCCTCGTGGCGTTGGATGCCGTGGGCGATGGCGATCAGCAGTCCCTCGTGGCCCAGCGCGGTGGTTCGGGCCAGGCCACCGGTGACGACCACGATCTTCCTGCCGTACTGCCGCACGGCGTGGACGTTCGGTTCCGCCGTGTACCAGTCGAGGTGGAAGACGATGTCGGGGTAGAACCCCGTCAAGTGGCGGAAGAGATGCTCGATCTCCGCCTTGCGGATCGGGTTGGTCAGGTTGAGTTGCTCGCCGTTGCGCTGGATGTCCGCGGCCTGTTCCGGGGTGAACAGCGCGGCGGACGGGGCCTGGGCGTAGTCGGACCTGGTCTGGTAGGCCGTGAAGGAGCCGGTGTACTCGACCAGGGGCCTGTGACCGGCCACCGTCGCGAACGCCACCGAGGTCTCGAACCGGTGCCTCTCGTGGCGTCGCGCGTACGCCGGCGTCCAGATGTGCGGGCGATCCTCCAGGTCTTCCACCTTCGCGTCGTCCGGGATGTCGTCGAAACGCAGTTGAAGGTAGTAGTCCCCGACCACGATGCCGGAGGCGGTCAGCAGGTGGCCGTCCGTGCTCTCGTCCGAGGGCTCGTCCGTCCCGATGTGGTGTACACCGCCCGTGTAGGCGCCGACGGCGACCGAACGGACCGGAATTGCCGCGCCGTCCGCCGTGACGACCGTGTCGTCGACGTGGATCCTGGATGCCTGCACCCAACGCGGCCGGCCACCCGTTCGAACCAGCACGGGCTGATCGGCGGAGCAGACCAACTCACCACCGACGCCCGCGTCCGCGCCGAACGTGAGATGGACGGTGGTGTGGTTCGTCCCTCCCTCGGAGCCGTCGCTGAACGTGACGACCGTCGGGCGCCAGGACAACACCCCGTCACCACTCAGGCTTCCCGCCAGGACCTGCTCGCTGCGCGCGATCGACTCGATCGCGCGATCGCCCTCCGGCGTCGCGATGGGCGTCCCGTAGGCCATGCACGCGCAGCAGCAGACGCACGAGGCAACCTGCCAATAACTCCCGCCCAAGCCGGTGTTCAGCGCCGCGCAATCGTCGTGGATGCTGTTGGCATCGAAATATCGACAGCCACCGTCCTTTCCCCTGTCGATGTCCTCCAGACGCAGAACCGGATGCTTGTTGGTGGTTGTGAACTTGCAGCACGCAAAGGCGAGAATCTCGTTGTACTGCTGCAGTCCCTTACACGCCTCGTGAATCTGTTGGGCGACCCCCTCCGACTGGCAATGGTTTTCCAGGCCGGTGAAAATCCAGCAGACATGCGGCCATTTCGGGGTGACTCGGACGGTTTCCTCGTTGTGTTTCCGGCACTCGTCCGGGCTGTAGTCCTCGAGGGTCATGGTTCTTCCTTCGGTTGTCGGTGTTCGGACTCGCGAGCGCGGAGCCGGGAGCGGCTGCGACGGAGGGCCGGGTACGCCACAGGGCCCGGGCGGGTCCCGAGACCCTCGGGACACCCTTCGACGTCACGGACCGCCCGGCTTCGACACCGTGCGCCGCAGTGCCCCGGCTCGTCACACACTGCGTCCGGCGACCTCCTCCGGGGCTCGATCGCCGCGGCGCGCCCGAGCCGAGGGGCGGGCGGCGTCCTCCGCCGGTTCTTCCCAGCGGGTCGTCCCCGGTCGCTGTGGATGCGGCGAGGGGCAACTCTCGGACGGGAGCCGAGTCTTGCGCGACACCGGACAGCCGCATTTCCCGCAAACCGACTTGTCCGACGCGCGGACGCCGGTGATCGTCAGCAGTGCGCCGGCGGATCCGCCCTCCGGCCCGGGGCGAAGCTCCGGACACTGCCCGCAGGCGGCGAGCCGCCTGTTCCTGGTCTCGTCGTCCACGACCGTGAAACCGGTGCGCGCCCAGCGGGCCAGGGCCGCCGCGCCACGCGCGAGCATGTCGGCGCCGGTGGGCTCGTTCGCCCGCGCCGGAGGACGGTCCAGGAGGTACCGCAGCAACACCGGATCCCGGCGACAGGTCAGGAGGTTCGCGACGTAGGTCGCGTCGTCGAGCGCGGCGCGCAGCACCGTCTCGGTCACCGGGCCCTCGATGCCGAGGACACGGCCCATCTCGACGCACTGCTCTTGCACGGTGAGTTCGGTGGACGTCTCGTCGTCCATGGGCGACTCCGCTTCGTTCGTCCGGTCCGGAAGGGGCCCGTGACGCGCCGGGGCCAGGCTGCGACCCGCGATCGGTGCCACGAGGCGTGGACCCGGGCGCGCGGGTGAGCGGGTCAGGACGGAGTGGCCTGGGTCCAGAGCCCGTGTCCGGGAATGAACGCCACATCGACCACACTCGGCTTCTGCTTCGTGTCCTCGACCAGGTAGCGAACGTCGTTGAGCCGAAGGAGATAGGTGGCCCCCGTCGAGAGATTGTTCGTGTCGATGAACGACTGCACGACCGCGAATTCTTCCCCGCATTTCTGGAGGGAGACGGGTTTCCCCTGGACGGCCGTCAGGCACAATCCGTTGTCCTTGTTCTTGAGTGTGCGGCCGAGTTGTGCATCCGGATCACTCGGAATCCACTGCTGACTCAAGGAGTCCTTGGCGCATTTGGCGAGCACCACCATGTTGCTCTCGTCGCGGTCCATACAGTTGCCGCTTGCGCTGTTCTTGAAAATCATCGGCTGGTTTTCGGCTCGCCGAGGCACGCGCTCGGCGGGGTGGACCTCGGCGGCGGTGAACACGACCACGCTCACGGCAGCGAGCGCCGCGCTTACCCAGCGGCCGGACATCCGCATGCTGTCTCCCTGCTTTCCTGACGGGTGCGAAATGATCATTCGTAAGGTGGTGGACCGGGCTCAGGGCCTTTCGGGATGGCTGACGGAGCGGAGACCCTCGGACGACTCGGGGAAAGCGGCCGTCGCAGTGCCGCGACGACCGTCGGGAGAGGCGACTCGATCGCCGGATGGGCGGAGGTCTCCTCGGGCCGTGACGACGCGACGAGCCGGGGGGACGACAGTTGCCCGTACGTGGGCCGGGAGGGACATCGACGAGCGCCCCCACCGTCGCGTGGTGAGCGACGCGAACGGCGGCTTCCCCCGCCCGGTGCCTGTCGCGCGGGGCGCCGGCCGCGTCGGCGGCAGTGCCCGAGGACCGCGCCGCCTCGACGTCCCGTGGGCCGTGACGTGCGACGGGGCGTGCCGGTGCTCCACACCACCGGTCACAGCAGCGGCTTGGCATCGGCATGGTGAAGCTCCCGGTTCGTCTCGCGTCCGGCACCATGGTGGCCGCGCACCCACGGTCTTCGGCTCCGTCGCGCCATCGACACATAACAATCCAACCATTTGGTCTAAAGTGGTCGCCGTCCACCGCGCCCACCCACGCGGCACGGTTCACGGCGCCCGGTTCGGGCATGTGCACCAGGCCCGGACAGCGAACACGGACGCTCGCCGGGCCCGCTCCTTCGGACCCCCACATCCCCGGGAGAACCGCTACCGTGACCGCCTTGCCCCCACCCGTCACCATCGAGATGGTCGACTACTCCCTCGCCCGCCTCATGGCGGCGAACCCGACCCTGCGAGGGGCCGATCTCTCGCTCGGCACGCCTCACCGCCACCGCCCGAGTCGGCCCCTGGTCAACCTCTTCCTGTATCGCGTGCGGGAGGACGTCCAGCGCCGGCAGGCCGGAACGGTACGTCTCAACGGCCGCGACGACGACCGGTCGCAGACCGTCGCACCACCTCGCTGGGCCGAGTTGGGCTACATGGTCTCCGTCGCCTCCGCCCAGACCGACGCTTCCCCCATGTCACTGGGCCTCCCGTTTCCCGGGGACTTCGGGTCGCTCGACAGCCACGTCATTCTCCAGAGCCTGCTCGGCGTGTTCACCGCGACCGACGAGGTGCCGCTGTTCCTGCCCGGCGAGGACAACGCCTACCGATACGGCATGTCGGCGCTGCTGCGCCTGAACCAGCCGTCCGAGGATGCCCGATCCGCCGGGGAACTGTGGTCCGCGCTCGACGTGCCCCCACGCCCCTTCCTCGACCTGGCGGTGACCATCCCCCTGCTCCCGGGCCCGGACGCGATCACCGTCGGCACCTGGCCGACCACCGTCACCTTCGGCATCACCCCCACGACCGGCCCCGGCGCACCCGCGCAGAGCAGGACGCTCACCGGCGAGCGTCTCCCCGAACCCACGGTGCACCGCGTCGATCGGGACGAGACCCTCGGGCGGATCACCGTCACCGGGCGACTCCCACCGCACGCCACCGGACTGCGGGCCTGGATCAGCGACGAGGACGTGTACGTGAGCGCCATGACGAGCACCGTCTCGCCCGATCCCGGCACGCACGACACGCCCGGGGGCCTTCTGTTCACGGCGACCGGCCCGTATCCCGGGGAACTTGTCGAAGCCACCGTCCACCTCGTGGCGGTGGGCGACCGGGCCGGCGCCGGCGGCCCGGTGCGCCTCGACTCCCCCGAAAAGACCTACTCGTGACCGACTCCCCGGGGACGATCGACCGGCCGGACGGCTCGCCGTCGGATTCGGTTGCGGCCCCGTCGCGAAACCGGCACTCGATCCACCGTCCACCGCATCCGCGAGGAGGACCGGCATGTCCGCCGCCACCGACGCCGACACGCGTCACCTGCGGGCCCGCCTGTGGCTGCTGGAGGCCCGCACGCGCGACCTGCTCACGGCCGCCCGCCCGAACGCCGAACACACCGACACCTCGTCGGGCGCGGCCGAGACCGCGCCGACCGACCCGCTACCCGATTCCGACGGCCGCGCCGCGCTCGAGGACTGGGCGGACGGCGTCGAACGTGACGGAGGCAGGCTGCGCCTGCGCCACCTCGAACGGGTCTTCGGTCTGCGTCCGCACGAGCTCGACGCCCTCGTCGCCGTGGCCGCCCCCCACCTGGACACACGCCACGCCGCGCTGTACCGCGCCCTGTGGGGCGCCGGGCCCGACGGGGACGCCACCCCGGCCCTGACCATGCGCCTGGCCGGGCTGCCCGACGCCACCGCCCACACGACATGGGCCGCCGCGGCCCCACTGCGCGCCCGGGCCCTGGTCGAGTTCGTCGCGGACGACGAGGGCGCCCCCTTCCTGACCCGGGCGCTGCGCCCGGCCCGGCGGGTCGCGGCGTTCATGGCCGGCGACGACCACCTCGACGACGCCCTGATCGGCATTGCCCGCACAGTGGACACACCGCCCGCCTCCCCCGAGGCGACCGACCGGGGCACGGCGCTCACGGGCGTGGCGGCCGCGGTACGGGCGGCGGTCGCGTCGACGTACGTGCGTCACCCCGCCGGGGACTGCGCGGCGGAGGCCGTGATCGCCGCGGTCCTGGGCTGCGACCGCGCGGTCCTGCACGTGGACCTGCGCGGCATCGGCGCGTGGGACAACCCGGCGGCCGTCCTCGCCGCGGTCCGCCGCGAGGCCCGGCTCGGTGACCGCGTCATCGTCGCCGGCCCCTTGGAGGCGTTCTACGCGTCCCCCGGCGCCGGCGCGGACGGTGGACGGCTCGCCCGGCTCCTGCGCACGTTCCTCGCCCCCGATCCGGCGTGCCCCCCGCCGCCGCTCGTGCTGACGGGCTCTCGGGCCTGGGAAGACGACGGCGGCGACGGGGCGCCGGTGCGCATCGACGTGCCCTCCCCCACGGTCGAGGAACGACACCGTCTGTGGGAGCGCTGGCTGGCCCCGACCGCGCTGGCCGGACACGCCCACGCCTGGGCGCACTGCCGCCTGCCGGCCCCGCTGGCCCGACGGGCCGTGGAGGCCGCGACACGACATGCCCTCCTGGAGGACCGCGAGCCGTCCCGCGCGGACGTCGACGACGCGATCCGCGCCCACTCGCCTCCCGAACTCGAACGCCTGACCCGCCGGATCCGGCCCACCGCCACCCTCGACGACCTGATCCTGCCGCCCGCTCCGCGCGCCGACCTCGACGACCTCCTGGCCCGCGCCCGCCATCGCGACCTCGTCCTGCGCCGATGGCGCCTGTCCCCCGGCTCCGCACGCGGGCACGGCGTCGTCGCCCTGTTTCGCGGCTCCTCCGGAACCGGCAAGACCCTCGCCGCCGAAGCCCTCGCGCACGCCCTCGGCGGCGACCTCCACGTCGTCGACCTCGCCGCCGTCGTGGACAAGTACATCGGCGAGACGGAGAAGAACCTCGACCGCGTCCTCACCCACGCCGCCCACCTGCACGGCGTCCTGCTCTTCGACGAGGCCGATGCCCTCTTCGGCAAACGCTCCGCCGTCAAGGACGCCCACGACCGCCACGCCAACACGCAGACCGCGCACTTGCTCCAGCGCCTCGAAGCGTTCGACGGCGTCGCGATCCTCACCACCAACCTCGCCGACAACATCGACGACGCCTTCACCCGACGTCTCGACCACATCACGCATTTCCCCTCACCCGACGCCGGCGCCCGACGCGCGCTGTGGGAGATCTGCCTGGGTCCCCGTCTCCCCCGCCACGACGACCTCGACCTCGACCGACTCGCCGCCGCCTTTCCCCTCACCGGCGGTTCCATCCGCTCGTGCGCCCTCACCGCCGCCTACCGCGCCGCCACCACCGACACCCCCGTCACCACCGCCGACCTCGTCGACGCCATCGAAGCCGAGCACCGCAAATTGGGCCTCCTCCTCGACCCGGACAAGTTCGACGCCCACCGCGCCGCACGTGGGAGAAACACATGAAGCACAAGCGCCCACCCGAGGCTGCGACCGCGACGTTCGTCGACAAGACACCACGCTCGGGTCCGAGCGGGCCACGACCACGGCGACGCAGGCGGGCGCCGAGTGACGGGGAGAGCGAGACACTGCCGCCGGCACCGCCGCCGCCGGGCCTCGCCGACGCGTCGGCGTCCTCGTTGCCCACCCCCTATCCGGAGTTCCACTTCGAGCCACACCTTCGGCACACCACCACGTCGGCGATCCTCGCCGGTCTGCAACTCACCGCGCCCGTCGCCGACCGGATCAGGGAGCGACTGCCGGTTCCCGAGGGCCCGACACACGCACCCGCATCGGGCTCCGCCGGAGAAGACACGGCGGCCACCGACGGCGCGGCCGAACACGACGGCGGCCTTCTCGACACGGTGCGTGACCTGTACGCCCGGCACACCGAGTTCGCCGCGTCGACGATGGCCGGCGCGGACCGGCTGATCCGCTCCTATCGCTCCCCGGAGGGCGCGGGGCAGCCCTCGTCGGGGGCCGACGCCGCCGTCGCCAAAACCTTGGAGGAAATCGCCAAGCAGTTCCGGGACCAGAACGGCGCCCTCGCCGCGGCCTGGGACAACAGGGAAAATCCGACAAAAATCGGAAAGGAGATCATCAAGTCCCAGTATTCCGTGGCGAATATGGAGAGTCTGATCAAGGCCTACTCCGAGGACGACGTCTTCAGGGCGTCGCGCAGCGCCCTGGCCGTCTTCATGGACTATGTGACTCTCACCTCCAAGGGCGCCGGCAAAGTCACGAAGTACTGGGGTCTGTTCGACAAAATTCTGGAGATCAGGTTTGCTTCGGCGGTACGCAGATATGAGTGGGCCAGTAAGGTCTCCGACCTCGATGCGGTGATGTCGGATTCGGTGAAGGCGGCGATGGCGACCTTCACCGCCGGACAGGCATCAGTGGTCCAGGCGCGGATCCAGGTCGCCGGCAACGAAGCCCTCACGAAAGACCGGGAACTACAGAAGGAGGTGCGGCTGGCCACACGAAAATTCTGCCGAAGCCGTAAGAAAAGATTCCGGAGGGTCGCGCTGAGGTTCGTGCAAAAGAACGCTCCCACCTACGTCGACACCTTCCACAAGAAAGTGGACAAGACCGAAATGGAGATGAAAAGATTCACGAAGACAAACAACCTGTTCACCAATTGCGAGAACGAGATCTACGGGCGCGTTTTCGACGCCGAGAACTACACCGCGTCCCCGGGGACGACCACCGCTCCCGGCGCGCCACGGGTATCCCCCGCTGTCGGTACCGATGCCCCGAGCGCGACGACGACCGCCCAGTCCCAAGACACGACGCCGGCCCCCTCACGTGACGTCTCCCGTACCGTTCTCCGCTTCCCCGGCGTCGACGTGGCGCGCGTCGTACCCGAGACCCATTCGGCACGATACGCAAGCGCGGGACACAACGAACTGGTGCTCTTGTCGGGGCCTCCCGCCGAGCGGCCATACATGTACCTGTGGATCCAACTCGACGCCCGTACCACGGTGAGGTTCCACGTCGACGTGCACGACAAGGTCTGGATCCTTGCCACCGGGCCCGTGACGATCGGCCTGGACGGTCGAAAGGCCACGCTTCTCAGAGCGAACCATCTCCGTTCGGTGCCGGCGGGGACCACCGTCGAGGTCATCGCGGCGAAGCGCGGGAGGGCCCACACGCCGGCCGCCCCGATGACGCCGGCCCGCTCCGCGCCCACCTCGACCTCGCGGGCCCCCGACCGTCCACAGCACTTCACACCCGAGCGCCCCACGCACCTCGTCCTGGGCACACCCGATCTGCTCATCGCCGTCGGGAGCCTCGGCCCCTGCACGATCGACCGGGGGGACGTCGTGGAATCCCACAACTCCACCTCGACCATCGCGTTCGATCCGCGGGAAGGAGAGTGGATGTTCGTCACATTCGCCGAATCCGGCCTGGAAATGATGGTCGAGGCCGTCGACGGGCAGGCGCTGCTCTCGTTCAACCGCGAGAACGTGACGGTCGCGGCACCCGACGACAGGGCTGTGCCGTTCGACGCGCATGCCGCCGGATTCCGCGTGCGTCCGGAAGACTTCATCGTCATCGGCCTGCGCCGGGCCGCCGGGGCGGGGCGTACGGATGACGCGTCGAAGGGCCCACTCGCACAACCACGGACCTCCACGACGGTCGCCGCACCGAGCGAGTCGCCCGGGCACGCCACGGAGGACGACGGCCCTGTGGTAAAGACAATCCTCCATTTCGCCAATCTCGAACAACTGGGTCACTTCCGGGTCACCGGCAATTCGGCGAGATATCGGCGGAACAACGAGGACTTCGAGATCACCTTCGAGACGCACCGGATCTTCCACATTCGCTTCGCCGACAACGGCCTCGAAGTGATGGCCCAATCCCTGGCGAACGGCAGGGTACGGCTCGCCTTCGGCCGCGACGTGTCGGTCCACGCCGGCAACGAACCGGTACCGCTCACCGCGGACAACCACGACTGCACCGTCCCGGCGGGCGGTCGCATCACCATCGACGCCGAGTGACCGGCCGAGCAGCACGCGAGCCTGCCACACGCGGCCGACCCATGGCACGCCGCGCCGGCCGGGCGACGCGTAGCGACGATCTCCGGGCCCGGTGGCGCGAAGGATGCGCATCAAGGATGGGCGCTCGGCTCCGGGGGCCGACGAGGCCGGTCCCGGGGGCAGTGGTTCGTCCGTGTCCTCGTCGGTGTCGTCCGTTCCCGAGGATTGGTGCGGAGGGACTTGTGATCGCCGTCAGACGATGTCCGAGGCGGTTGCCGTCATGTTCAGACGGACGAAGTCGAGTACCGGTCGTTCCAGGCGTGCGGAGACGGCGTGGATCAGGGCTCGGCGTTCGCCCTCGGTCCGGTCGGCCAGGGAGGGGCCCAGCGCGGCGTGCGTGAGGAAGTCCTCCAGGTCGGCGGCGGCGTCGAAGGGGACGGGTGCGTCCGCGAGCCATGCCCGGGCGCGACTGCGCGCCGCCGAACAACAGCTTGATCGTCAAATCGGTGCAACTACGCCCCACGGATGCCGAGACGACGCCGCATGTCGGCTGCGGGTCGTACGGCCCTGCCACGGTGCCGGGTAGGCCTCCGGCCGGGAACTGCTCTGGCGAGGCTCGGTCTTCGCTGTTTGCCGCCGGTGCCCGCTCGGTGGGCTCGTTGGCCTGGGGTCCCTTGCGCGTACCCCGGCTGTGGGCACTCCTTGATTCTGCGGGAGCGCGGTCGTCTGACACCGGTCGTGCAGATCGCGCATATTCGTTCGGCCCTTGGCGCCGGGTGGGATCTGTGGCGTCGCATCGGCGCGGACGGTCGGCCCGTTCAGCCGCTGTCCCGGTTCGAGGCCCGGTACGAATCGGAGCACGGGGCGTATTGCGGCGCGGAAGCCTTTTGGGACTACCGTGCCCAACCGAAGGTCAGGGAGTTCTACGACCACTGGTGCCGGATGAAGGACATCCCCGGCATGCTCAACTTCGGGTACTCCGACGTCACGGATCTGGATTCCTGGTTCGCGGGCGACCGCGAGGAGTTCGTCGAGCGCGAGGCCCCGAGGGCGCTCCGACACTTCGGGGACCTCCTCACCCTCGACGGCTGGTGGATCGAGACGGGAAGAAACGTGGGGTGCCTCGAAGGTTTCGGACAGAGATCCAATAAGGTTGACCTGTAAGGAACCGAGGAAAGCAGCAAGATGGCACGCCCCAACCCGTACACGCCCGAGTTCCGCGAGGAAGCGGTTCAACTCGCATTGAAATCCGCGCCCCGGTCGATCGCACAGACCGCGCGAGATCTCGATGTCCACCCGGAAACGCTCCGCGCGTGGGTCCGAGAACATCAGCGCAGGCACGAAAAAGCCGAAGGGCCGCTTGCGGTGGACGAACGCGCCAGGCTGAAGGAACTCGAACGCCGCAATCGAGAACTCGAGATGGAAAACTCGTTTCTGAAAAAAGCCGCAGCGTACTTCGCGAAGGATCCCCGGTAGGCAGCAAGTACGAGTTCATCGAGACGATGCGACTCGATACCGTGGAGTACGCATATCCCGTCGCGTTCATGTGCGACCGTCTCGGTGTGTCCAAATCCGGCTACTATGACTGGCGTCACCGCCCGGAATCCGCAACCACCGGGAGGCGCGAGGAATTGAAACGGCTGGTCACGAAGGCATTCGAGATGTCCGATGGCACATACGGATATCGCCGTATCCACGCGCAGCTGCTGCGCTGGGGCGTGGCGGCCGGCTCGGAGCTGGTACGTCGGATCCTGCGCGACCTGGGCCTGCTGCCGTGCCAGCCCCGCCCGAAGCGCCGGTCCCTCACCCGTGCTGCGTCCGCGCCCGCGCCGGACCTTGTCGGCCGCGACTTCACCGCTGCCGCTCCCGGCGAAAAGCTCGTCGGAGACATCACCTACATTCCGACCGCCGAGGGCTGGCTTTATCTGGCGACCGCGATCGACTGCTGCACAAAAGAAGTCGTCGGCTATGCGATGGACGACCACTACCAGACGCCGCTGATATCACGGGCGATTCGCAACGCGGCACGGAATCGCACCCTTGCCGAGGGTGCCATATTCCATTCCGACCGCGGAAGCAACTACATGTCGGCCGAGTACGTGCAGGTGCTGAGCGGACTCGGACTGCGCCGTTCCGTCGGCCGTACGGGGATCTGCTTCGACAATGCAATGGCCGAGTCTTTCTTCGCATCCCTGAAGAACGAACGGGTCTCACGCACGAAATACGCGACCCGCGAGGAAGCCCGACGAGACATCGTCCGGTATATAGAGTTCTGGTACAATCGCAAACGCCTTCACTCGGCAGTGGGATACCGCCCTCCAAGCGAGGTACACACCGAGTTCGAAGAGTTGCGACTCGCCGCATGAATCGACAGTCATAGCCCTGTCCGAAAGACGCGAGGCCCCTCAACGACCCCGGCGTCCACGGCCCCTGTGCCGAACCGGTGCCATGCGAGCACGCACCGCACGATCCCCTGTGCCTGACCGATCCGGTCACCTACCTGGAATCACTCCCCGACGACGCACTCCTCGTCACACTCAGGTGCCACGTCTGAACCCGATCGATCCAACGCGCGATGGCCACCACCCCGACACGCCCGGGCCGCCGTCACTCTCGCGAGGCCGGCGAAGAACGAGAGCACCTGCTCACCCGACTCGGCATGCGCCGGTAGGACCGACGGCTTTGACCCGCCACCGCAATGTTCCGCCACGGGAGAGAACAACCTCCCACCGCCCGACCGCCATCGGCTCCATTGCCCACCGGCCTGCGCCGCCCCGAGGTTCCTTGCCACGCGCTGTTCGGCTGCTTCACCTCCTTCGGCTCGGGGGGTCGGTTCGAGGATCCGATCCGAAGCCGCAGCCGTGTCCCATGGGAACCGGGGTCGCAATGCGCGGCGCCGCTGTTGTCAGCGCCACCCCGCCTGGTCGGTGAACGGCACCTGCGGAGCCAGTCGTTCGAGTGCCGCGGCCAAGTCGTGCGTGTCGCGCCGGCGACCGATCCACGCCACCCCCACCCTGGTCCGCGGAGGCGGCTTCCGCTCCCCGTGGACCCGGACGCTCCAAGCGGATTGGGAAGGGGTGTGGAGTTGGTCGTCGAGCGGCGAGTGGAACTGCACCGTGCGGGTGCCGAAGCCGGAGACGACGACCCGACGCACGTCGTCCCAAGGAAGGTGCCGGCGGTGGACTCCCCGTCCGACCGTCGCACCCTCCGTGTCGAGGTACAGGACCGACTCGCGTCGCACGCATCGGACGGTCAACCCGAGAAGCACCAGACCCAGTACCACCCAGGACGCCACCGCCACTTCTGCGGGGAACCCCGGCATCAGCAGGACGACCGCGGTGACGGCTCCGCCCACGGCGCAGAACCCGGCGTACGGCGCCCCCACGCGGTCACGGAGCTCGAACGTGTCTTCGATGTCGGTCACAGCGCGACATGATCGCACCTCGAACCGGCTCCCGCCGGCGAATCGCGCAATCGTCCCGCGTGCGCGGCGAGTTCACAGCCTCGCGGAGGCGGTGCCGCTCGGGTCCGGTCCGCCCACACCCATCCCGGCGGCGTACCCGGGCGGCCCCTCCCTATGAAGGAACCGCGTGCGCATCGACGGACGACAACGCCTCGTCCACCGCATGATGCACACCGAGTTCGGCACGACACTGCCCCGCGAAGGCGTCGAGTTCGGCGAACTCCTCGCCGCGATGCACTGAACCCCGGCCCGGGTGTTCAGGGCCCGCGTGCCCCTGGGCTCCATGAGCAGGACACGGAGACGGAGGATGCCGCCGGGGAACCGGGCTTGTGGTTCGACGGCCGTCGCCGCCCCCGTTCGCATCCGGCCTGGCCGTACGACGGGCGCGATCACGCCCGCCCCGGGAGCGTCTCCTCGGCTTCGCCCATGAGCTGCACCCCGGTGCGCTCAAACCGATTGGACAGCACGTTGGCCGAGAGATCGGAGTCCGGTCCCACGAACTCGGCCCATCCGGCCGCCGTTTCGGCGGCGTCCTCCACCCCTTCGTGGGCGAACCTGGTCGAAGCGGCGATCTCCGACTCCGCCTTGGCCGGCAACGCGCCGAGGAGCCGCGGACGGTCGTCCTCCTGCGGGCCTTCGCGCGACGACTCCGGATCGAGGATCGGCTCGGCCCCCAAGGCCACCAGCGCACCACAGATCTGCTCCGCACTCACCGGGTGCTCGCCGCTGATGCTCACCGGCCCAGCTTCACCGCAAGGCGGGGCTGTGGAGACTGCGACCACGCCGCATCGGAGCGGATGCGACACCGCCCGCGCTGTGCCCGGACCCGCCCGGCGTGCCGACGGGTCCGGGCGAGGACGGAACCGGACGCCCCGGAGAGTGGCGAATCGCCATTTCGGCCCCGGAGGGGGACATTCCTTGTCTACGTTCGCGGTATGAGTTTCGAGCCGCGTGGGACGCGCAACGCCGATCCCGTCACGGTCGAGGACCGCATGGAATTGGAGGACGATCCGGAGGAAGGCCGCGACGGCCTCCGGCCGTTCGGCGCGATGCTCCGGTCGTGGGCGCGTCCCGATCCGGGCGTCGCCCGGGGACCGCACGTCGCGGCGTTGGCCCTGGCCGCCGCCGCTGTCCTCGTGGAGGCTGCCGGCGGCACGTGCGTGGGACCGCGTTACCGGGCGCGGGAGAGCGCGGTGGAGTTGTCCGAGATCGCGGACCGGATCGCGACGGCGATCATCGATCTGGAGCGGGCGGGGGACGGCGACCTCGCCGCCCGGGGCACGTCGGCCCTGCGGTTGCGGTTCCAGGCCGAACACGTCTCCTGGCTGGTCGCGTTGGCCGCGCGTCGCCGGCGAGGCCCTCGCCCTGCCCCCGACGACCCGGCCGCGCGGGCGGACCTGGCGACCGCGGCGACCCTGGCCCGGTCCGTGCTGCGGGAGCGGTTGGGCATCCGCAGACAGGACCGACTCGGCGGCCCGCTGCCCCGGCACCTCCGGGCCCGGGGTCCGCGGTGCCGTGGCCGACCCGAGCGAGGGCGGGGCTCCCGGCCGCGTCGGCGTTCCGGGAGGACGGCGAGTCGGTACGCGTCATCGGAGTGCGGGCGGGTCGCCGTGCTGCGGGGTGGGCAGCCGAACGCGCACGGTGAGCCCCCCGCCGGGGCGGGCGTCGGCGGTGACTTCGCCGCGGTGTGTGGTGGTGATCGCTTCGACCACGGCGAGTCCGAGGCCGAACCCGGTGCCGCGTTCGCGGGCCTGGTGGAAGGGTGCGAACAGGGCGGGGACCTCTTCGGGGTCCAGGATCGGGCCGGTGTTGGTGACCTCCAGGTACGCGCTGTCCCCCACCAGGCCGGTGGTCATCGTCACCGTGCCGTCGCGGTGGTTGTGGCGCACGGCGTTGGCCAGCAGGTTGAGCGCGACCTGCCGCAGGAGGGCGGGGTCGCCCTCGACCGGCGCGGCAGCCGTCGTGTGCGTGACCCGGACACCGGCTTCACGGGCCTCGTCGGCCAGATCGTGCGCGGCGGCCCGGGCGGTGTCCGCCAGATCGACGGGACGCGCCTGGAGCGTGGCGCTCTCGCCGCGGGCCAGGGTCAGCAGTGCGGCGATCAGGCGTTCGGTGCGGGCGTTGGCGTCCAGCGCGCGTTGTACGGCGGGGCGCAGTTCGTCGGGGACGCGGCCCTGGGCGAGCGGGATCTCCAATGCGGTGCGTTGGATGGTGAGGGGGGTGCGCAGTTCGTGTGAGGCGTGGGCGGTGAAGCGTCGTTGCGCGGTGAAGCTTCGGTCGAGGCGGTCGAGCATGGCGTCGAAGGTGTCGCCGAGTTCGCGGATCTCGTCGTACGGGCCGTCCAGGGCCAGTCGTTCGTCCATGCTGCGGTCGGCGCTGATCCGGCGGGCGGTCGCGGTCACCTGGTGGAGGCGGGTCAGCGAGCGGCGGCTCGCCCACCAGGCGAGCAGTGCGGCGAGCGCGGTGAACGCGGCGAGCAGCAACGCGGAGCGGGTCAGCAGGTCGGCGAGGATGGTGTCCTGGAAGTTCCCGAAGCCTTGCGCGGGGGAGGTGGGGAGTGGTACCGACCCCTCCGAGGGCGTGCCGGGCAGGGCCGGTACGGGCGTGCCCGGTTGCACGGGCTGGGCGGGTTCGAGGGGTTTGGCGGACGTGACGAGGTCGCGGTTGGCGTGGATGAGCTGGCGTGCGCTGAACCAGTTCAGTGCGAGCATTCCGCAGCCCAGGACCGCGAACACCGCCGTGGTGACCAGGGTCAGTCGGCCGCGCAGCGGCAGCCGGTCGGGGGCGAGGCGAGACCGGAGGCGGGACGGAGGACGCGATGCGCGGCCGGGTGGGTTCACAGCCGGTATCCGTAACCCGCGTCGTGCACGATCAGCGGTGGGTCGCCGAGCTTGCGGCGCAGCGCGTGCACCGTCACCCGGACCGCCGTGGTCGCCGGGTCGACGGCCGTGTCCCACAGGCGGTCGCGGAGTTCCTCGGTGGGGACCGGCGCACCGTCGGCGAGCAGCAGCAGTTCCAGGACGCCCAGTTCCTTGGGGGTGAGGTTCAGTGGGCGGCCGTCGCGTTCGGCGGCGCGGCGCGCGGTGTCCAGGCTGACGCCGCGCCTGCCGATCACGACCGCGGCGCGGTTCCCGGCGGAGCGGCGTCCGAGTGCACGCAGCCGGGCGACGAGTTCGAGGTAGGAGAACGGCTTGGCCATGTAGTCGTCGGCGCCGTGCCCGAGACCTTCGACGAGGTCGGAGAGAGTGTCGGCGGCGGTGAGCATCAGGATCCTCGCCGGATGGCCGGTGGAGCCCAGCGCCCGGCACACCGCGTCGCCGCCCAGTGCGGGCAGGTCCCGGTCCAGGATCACCACGTCGTAGTCGGCGGCGGCCGTGCGTTGGAGCGCTTCGAGGCCGTCGTGGGCCACGTCGCAGACCATGCCCTCGCCGCGCAGCCCCTCGGCGAGCATGGCCGCCAGTTCCCGCTCGTCCTCGACGATCAGCACCCGCATGTGTCCCGCTCCGCTCGCTCGCACCGCCGCTGTGCCGCACGGGCACCGAAGACCAAGCCTGCCCGGCGTGGTGTTAGCCACCGGTTAGGCGCGCAGTCACAGCCGGCTAACCGCGGCCTCCGTAGAACTGTGCACGTCACCCCACGTTCACAAGGGAGATCGAACATGCGTACTTCCACCATGCGCCGCAGGTCGATACGAGTCGGGCTGGCCGCCGCCGCAGCGGGCACGATCCTGGCCGTCGCCGGCTGCTCCTCCGACGACTCGGCCCCCAAGGTCGCCGGGGACGAAGGGGCCGGCCAGGCCAAGCCGCAGGACGACAACGCGGTCCGCAAGGCGTGGGTCGACTGCATGCACAAGCAGGGCCAGACCAGCGTCACGCAGAACAAGGACGGCAACATCGGCCTCCCCGCCGCGAAAACCGACACCGGCCTGGAACCCGGCTACGAGACCGCGACCAAGCTGTGTGACGAGAAGGTCCCGGGCATCAAGCAGGCCAAGCAGGCCGACAACACCAAGTTCGTCGAGATGTCCCGCAAGTGGGTCGCGTGCGCCCGCAAGAACGGCTACACCGACATGCCCGACCCCGACCCCAAGACCGCCATCGTCACCATCCCGCGCGCCGTGTTCGACCCCACCAAGTGGGACGCGGCCTCGCGCGCCTGCGACGCGCAGTTCCCGATGGCCGGCTACTCGATCGGCGAATGACCGTGACCCACACCGCCGAAACCCCCGCCCCCGCCTGCGACGAGAGCGGCCCCGGCCGCAAGAGGAAGCGCGCGAGGGTCGTCGTTCCGCTGCTGGTGGTCGCCGTGCTGGCCGGCGGCGGCGTCGTCGCGGTGGTCCGCCCCTGGGACCGCGACAGCGCAACGACGAAGCAGGCCGCCGTCCGGTACGACCTCGTCCCGGTGGAGCAAGGATCGTTGTCCACCAGCATCCAGCTCACCGGCTCGCTCGCGTTCGACACCCCCGCCCCCATCGTGGCCTCCGGCAAGGGCACCGTCACCGCCCTGCCCGCCGTCGGCGCCGTCGTCAAGACCGGCGGCAGGCTGTACGAGGTCGACGGGCAACCGGTGGTGCTGATGACCGGCGACCGCCCGATGTGGCGCGACCTGGGCCTCGACGTCCCCGACGGCTCCGACGTCGAGCAACTCGAGAAGAACCTGATCAAACTCGGCCACGCCAAGGGCCTGGACCTGTCCGCCGACCGAAAGTTCACCTCCGCCACCGCCGTCGCCGTCAAACGCTGGCAGAAGTCGCTGGGCGTCAAGGAGACCGGAACCGTCGCCCTGGGCAGCGTCGTCATGCTGGCGCAGGAGTCCGTGCGCGTACAGCAACTCGGCGCCAAACTCGGCTCGACCGTGGGCAGCGACTCGATCATGACCGTCACCCGCACCGACCTCGTCGTCACCGCGCAACCCGCCGACAACCAGGTCTCCCGGTTCAAACCCGACGGAAAGGTCCGCGTCAAACTGACCGACGGAACCGCCGTCGAGGGCCGCATCCGCTCCCTGGCCCGAGGCTCCACCGGTGGCGAGGACAAGTCGGGCGGCTCCGGAGACGGCCCGAACGGCAACAAGACCACCGTCACGATCGTGCTGGAGAACCAGGACAAGGCCCAGCAGGCGGGGCCTTCCCCGGTGACCGTCAACGTCGTCGGCGACACCGCCGACAACGCGCTCGTCGTCCCGGTCACCGCGCTCCTCGCCCTCGACGGCGGCGGCTACGGCATTCGCGTCGCCGACGGCCCCACCACCCGACTGGTCAAGGTCCGACTGGGCCTGATCGCCGACGCCAAGGCCCAGATCACCGGCGACGTGCAGCCCGGCGCACAGGTGGCGATCCCCAAATGACATCCACCCCACCGCAATCCCCCACCCCGGTCCTGGAACTCTCCGGCATCGTCAAGGAATACCCGGGCTCACCCCCGCTGCGCATCCTGCACGGCCTGGACCTGACCATCGAGGCCGGCGAACTCCTCGCCGTCGTCGGCCCGTCCGGCTCCGGCAAATCCACCCTGCTCGCGCTCCTGGGCTCCCTCGACCGCCCCACCTCGGGCCGACTGCGCTTCGAAGGCCGCGACGTGTCGAACCTGTCCGATGCCGAACTGGCCGCGCTACGCGCCCACCGCATCGGCTTCGTCTTCCAACAGTTCTTTCTCCTGTCCGGACTCACCACCGTCGAAAACGTCGCCACCGGGCTCCTGTACAGCGGCGCGGGATTGTCCGAACGGCGCGCGCGGGCCGCCGCGGCGCTGCGCTCCGTCGGACTCGGCCACCGCCTGGACCACCACCCCGACCAGCTCTCCGGCGGCGAGAAACAACGCGTCGCGATCGCCCGCGCACTCGTCGGCCGCCCCGCACTCCTGCTCGCGGACGAGCCCACCGGCGCACTCGACAGCGTCTCCGGCACCGCCGTCGTCGACCTGCTGCGCACCCTCAACGCCGACGGCACCACCGTCGTCGTCATCACCCACGACCGCGAACTCGCCGCCTCCTTCCCCCGCCGGATCGGCATCCACGACGGCCGCATCGACTTCGACGAACGCGCCCCCCAGCCCACCGGAGCCGGCCTGTGAGCACCACAACACGCCGCCGCACCCGACTACGCCCCACCGACCTGCTCCGCCTGGGCATGATCGGACCGCGCACCCGCAAGATGCGCTCCGCGCTGTCCGCACTCGGCATCGCGCTGGGCATCGCCGCCGTCGTCGCGGTCACCGGCATCTCCAACTCCAACCAACAGCACCTGCTGGAACGACTGGACCAACTCGGCTCCAACCTGATCACCGTCGCCCCCGGCAAAGGCTCGGACCAGAAACCGGTACCGCTGCCGCCCGCCGCCGAGAAGATGCTCGCCGCGATCGGCCCCGTGCAGCAGGTCACCGCGACCGGCGCCACCAAGGCCGACGTCTACCGCAACGACCTCGTCCCCGAGCAGCAGACCGGCAGCATCACGGTGCTGGCCGCCCGCCTGAACCTGCTCGACGTGCTGCGCGCCACCCTGAGCAGCGGGCACTGGCTCGACGCCGCGAGCGAGAACCTTCCGGTGACCGTCCTCGGCGACCAGACCGCACAGCGCCTCGGCGTGACCACGCCGGGCGAGCGGGTGTGGCTGGGCGGCCAGTGGTACAAGGTCGTCGGCATCCTCGCCCCCAACGAACTCGCCCCCGAACTGAGCACCACCGCCCTGGTCGGCTGGCCACAGGCGGTCGCCCACCTCGGCGCGGACGGCACCGCCGCCACCGTCTACCTGCGGTCGTACTCCGAACGCGTCCCGCAGGTACAGTCCGTGGCCGCGGCCAGCGCCAACCCCGGCAGCCCGAACATGGTCGCGGTCAGCCGCCCGTCCGACCTCCTCGCCGCCCGCGCCGAAACCGAGAACACCCTCACCGGGCTCGTCCTGGCCCTGGCCGGCGTGGCACTGCTGGTGGGCGGTGTCGGCATCGCCAACACCATGGTCGTGGGCGTGATGGAACGCCGCGGCGAGATCGGACTGCGCCGCGCCCTGGGTGCCCGCGGCGGCCAGATCGCCATGCAGTTCCTCCTGGAAGCCGTACTCATGGGCTTCCTCGGCGGAATGGGCGGACTGCTCCTCGGCGGCCTGGCCGTCTACGGGTACGCGCTCGTCCAAGGCTGGGCGGTGGCCATCCCGCTCTACACGCTCTTCGCCGGCCCCGCCGTGTCGGTGGTCGTGGCCGCGCTCGCCGGGATCTACCCCGCACTGCGCGCCGCGAAAGCCTCCCCCACGGACGCGCTGCGCTCGGCCTGACCGAGACCGGTCGCCCCGGGCGGCGTCTCGGCCACGAGCCGACGCGCCGACCGGGGCAACCGGCGTTTCCCGAGTACCGCGCTTCGGGGCGTTCGCGCGCGGGGGCGGTCAGCGTCGCGGGCGGTACGCGGTCAGGCCGACCTCGACCGGTGAGCCGCCCGCTGCGGTGACGACGCGGACGAGAGCCAACTCGCGCGTCGTGCGCGAGCGGACGCAGAACGACCGTCCCGCCGACACGTCGCGCAAGGTGACGGTCCCGGTGGGGCGTCTGTCGAGGGCGGCCACGCACTCCTCCGGTGTCGGAGTCGGCGTTTCGGCGCGCAGCACGGCGGCGTCGCTGTCTGAGGTCCACAGTGGATTTCGGGTGTGGGCAGGGAAGTTCAGGTTACTGAAAATTCAGTCGATTCCTGGCTCGACCATCCGGGTGGAGGTGTACCCGGACCAAGGATGGGGCGGGAACGACCTCCCCGGTGGCTTCGCCGGTCACGGTCCTGGTCGGCGGCCCGAGCAGGGCGGCGCCGTGCGAGCCCTGCGTCTCACGTGGGTGGGATGTCGTACGCCACCAGAGCCGGCCGTGACGAGTGGTTGGCTTGGATCAACAGGGAGCCGGTGGCGATGAGGTGGTCGGGGTAGCTGTGTTTCGCGAAGTCTTCGGGCAGGGCGGCCCTTGCCGCGATCGCGCCGTCCGACAGGTTGCGCCTGGTGATCTGCATGGTGTCGGCGGTCAGCGCTTCCACGGTGTACATCTCCTCGGCTCCGACGCGCAGGATCTTGAAGCCGACCCATTCCGGCAGGGGGCGGCTCCAGCGGACCCCTCCGGTGGTGAGGTCGAGGGCGATGATGCTCCGGGCGTCGCGACCGGCGCCTCCGGGGGTGGGGGCTCGGACGATCAGGAGTGACGCCGTCGCGTGAACGGTGCCGGAACGTTCGGCGAGCAGTGGTGGTGCCGCGGCGTCCCGGCCGGCTTGGGCGCCCTGACCGCCCCGGTCGCCGGGAAGGAAGCTGAACAGCCGGTCTCCGCCCCGCCCGCGCGCCGGGTAGGTGGCCACCAGCGGCTGGGCGGTCAGGAGTACGGCCTGGGAGGAGTCGGGGATGTCGTGGCGCCGCCGTTCGACGCCGGTGCCGGTGTCGAGTTCGAGTACGCGCGCGAAGCGGTCGAGGCTGCCCGGTGGCTCGCACGTCGCAGACACGGCGGTGTCGGTGGGCCCGGCGAGAACGTTGGTCACCCGGCAGTCACCGACGACCCAGCGGTACGTCCAGCGGGTGGTCCCGGTCGCCCGGTCGAGGCCCAGGATGCCGTCGCCCGCGCTCACCGTGATCGTGTCGCCGGCAGTGGCCGCGAGCCGGATGCCGTTCTGCGGTTTGCCGACGTTTCGGTGCCACAACAGTGTGCCCTTGGCGGTGTCGAGGGCTGCGATCTCCTCGCAGGCGACCGGGTCGCTGTGCGGTTTCCCGTATCCGATGACACCGACGCCGCCGCTGGTCGCCGTGCCACCCGCGGAAGCGCTGCACGGGACCAGGTTCTCGACGGGGGCGGGCACCTCCCAACGCTGGGCACCGGAGTGGAGGTCGTAGGCGCGCACCCCGGACACGTCGATCCGCACGAGGACGTCCGCGGTGAGCCAGAGGCCGACCACGTCGACGTCCAGATCGCGGTCGCCGGGCATCGCGGACCAGGTCCGGTGCCGCTCGCCCTCGACGACCAGAGGAGGCAGCGGGTCTCCGCCGAACGCCGCGCCCGGCCGCAGCGCCGCGGACCGACCGGCGGGCGCGGCGGTGCCGGCGCCGTCGCGCGCCTCCTTGGCGCCCTTGCCACTGGCGCCGTCTGTGTCCGGCAGCCCGATCGCCGCGACGATCGCGAGGACGACCGCAAGTACCAGGCCGGCGCCGATCGTCCAGGCACGCCGGCGGGAGACCGCTCGGCGGTCGGGAGGTGACGAAGCAGGCGACCCCGGCTCCGGATCGGGCTCGAACTCCGGCTCGGCCGGGTGAGGTTCGAGCTCCGGACCGGTCGGCTCGGGGTTGGACATCGAGTCGGTCGACCCTGGCGGGGACACCACGACGGTGGTGCCTTCGGCGCGGCGCGCGACCGCGTTCCGTCGCGCCGCCGCCTCGGCGCCCCGGACTCCGGATCGGGCCGCCCGGGCCGCGGCGATCACCAGGCGCGGCGTGGGTCGTTGCGCCGGGTCCTTGGCGAGGCACTGCCGGATCAGGGGAAGCAGCGGTGCCGGCACGCCCGAGAGATCCGGTTCCTGATGCACCGTGCGGAAGATCAGCGCGGCCGGCGGCCCGACACCGAACGGGTCGTGTCCCGTGGCGGCGAACAGGAGTACGCCGCCCAGGGCGAACACGTCGCCGGCCGGTCCGACGGGGCCGTCGGCCGTGAGCTGTTCGGGCGAGGCGTAACCCAGGGTCCCCAGGGCCACGCCGGTCCCGGTGAGCGCGTCGGCGTCCACCGCGCGGGCGATGCCGAAGTCGATGACTCTGGGCCCATCGTCGGCGATCAGGACGTTGGAGGGTTTGAGGTCACGGTGCACCAGCCCCGCCGCGTGGATGACGATCAGCGCCTCGGCGAGAGCCGCCGCCAGCGTGCAGAGTTCGGACGTGGACATCGTTCCCTCCCCGCGCACCGCGGTCGCGAGGGAGGGGCCGGGGACGAACTCGGTCGCCAACCACGGGATCTCGTCGTCCGGTCCGGAGTCGAGCAGCGGAACGGTGAAGTAACTCAGGACTCTCTCGGCGGTCTCCACCTCACGGCGAAAACGCGTGCGGAACTCGGGGTCCGCGGCGAACTCCTCGTGCACGAGTTTCACGGCCACTCGGCGCCCGTCGGTGTCCTCGCCGAGGAACACCCGGCCCATCCCGCCTTGGCCGAGCCTCCCGATCAGTACGTATCCGCCGACCTGTCTCGGATCGCCGTCCGCCAACGGCTCGATCCCCGCGTTCACCGAAGCCACCGTGTGGGTCCCCCACTTGAGTTCACGATGCACCCGCTCCGGCCGCCGTGTACGCCAGTGCGCCCGTGCGCAGGAGGGTGGCCTGCGAACTCATCACCAGAACGTGCGGTCCGCGCACGCGGACCGCGTCGAAGGCGATCCGGCTCGTGTCCACACCGGAGAGCGCACCCGCCGAACTGATGCGTCCGTCGGTCAGGTCCAGCCAGAGCAGCGCCGGGTCTTGGCCCCATTCGACGACAAGTACTCCACGGTCGCCGACACCCGCGATGAGCGGGTCGTATCCACGCCGCACCGGAACATGCCAACGGATGCGCCCCGTGCCGGCGCCGATGGCCACCACCTCGCTCTTGTCCGCGCCCGACTCGCCCCGACTCGTGGTGGTGACGACGGTGTCCTTCCACCCGAACACGCGAGGACTGAGCTGATCCCGATTGCGCGGCCAGGCACCGAGATCCCCGAAGTCCTGCCCCGTGCGCAGCTGTGGTCCGGGCTTGCCGTTCCCGTCGAATACCAGCATCGGGCCCGTGTCCCGGGCGCCGGACTGCGGCCCGGGCAGACTTATCGTCAGTGGTTCGGCCGTCTCCAGGTTGAAGAGCGTATTGCCGTCGGGTACCGGTGAGGTCCAGCGCACTCGGCCGTCGGCCGCGTCCACCGACCGGACCGACGTGGGGTATTTCGCGAGGCCCTGCGCCGGGCGAGGACAGGTGAGGGCTTCCGCGATCGTGGAAGGGCCGATCGCGATCGCGTTGAGTGCGCAGTTCTCCGCGGCGCTGTCGCTCTGCCAGAGCTGTTCGCCGTCACGCGAGCGCCACGCGGTGAGTACGGAGCCGGCCTTGACCACCACCCTGCCGGAGCCGACCCCGACCACCTCGGTGTCGTCCAAGTCGTCGAAGGTGTGGGGGGCGGCTCGAAACTGCCTGTCCCACAGGGACGTTCCCTTGTCGAGGTCGATGGCGACGACCCGATCGCAGTCGGTGGGCCGGCGAGTGCCCTTGAGGGAACCGAACACCACGGCGGCGATCCCGTTCTCCGTGGTGCGGGACACCCGGCACGGCAGCATGCCCGGGGCGGGCGGCGACAACGTCCACAGGGTCTGCCCGGTGGCCGGAGCCAACCCTTGCACGCCGGACCGGGTCACGCGGACGAACAGCTTGTCCGTGAGCCACACTTCGAGCGCGTACTCCCTGGGCATCTCGTCCCACTCGGCGTCCGAGTAATCGGTGTACGTCTTGACGTCGCGCCAGGCCACCGGCCAGTCGGCCGCCGAGGGAAGAGTTCCCAGCACCGATACCGGCGGTGGTAACGCGCCCGACGTCGGGTTTGCCGCGGACGGGCTCGGGGGCTGTTGCGCGGCCGGAGGGGCAAGGTCGCGGGCGCTCGGCCGGGCCGCGCCGTCCGTACCCGTGTGCAGCGCGATTCCCCCTGCGACGAGCGCGCCGACGAGCACCGTGGCGAGAGCGAGGCGTCCGCGCTTCGACCGTGGGGTATGCGGCCGTATTCCGGCGGGGAAGGGCCGCGCGCGCAGGCGTTCCCCCCGTGGGCCCGATCCGTTCGCAACCCCCGGCGGGGGCGGATTCGCAGCGTCTCCGAAGGGACGTGCATCGAGCAACTCGCGCGTTCCGGGGCGCTCTTCCGGGTCCTTCGCCAGGCATCGGGTGAGCAGCGGAAGCAGGAACTCCGGGCAGCCGGCGAGGTCCGGCTCCTCGGTCAGCATCCGGTATCCCACACGATGGACCGGGCCCTCGCCGAACGGTTTCCTCCCGGTCGCCGCGAAGGCGAGGACCGCACCGAACGCGAAGACGTCGACCGCCGGATGCGAGCTGCCGCCGGTGAACTGTTCGGGTGCCATGTATCCGGGTGTCCCGATCGCCACCCCGGTCGAGGTGATCCGTGTCGCGTCCACGGCTTGGGCGATGCCCAGGTCGATCACCAGGGGGCCGGCGTCGGGGTGGATCAGGATGTTGGACGGTTTCAGATCACGATGGACCAATCCGCGACCGTGAATATCTCCCAGGGCGCCGGCCAGTGCGGCCGAAAGGGTGCGCAGAGGTTCCTCGGCGAGGGGACCGTCGGCGGCGACGACTTCGGCGAGGCTGGGGCCGGGGACGTAGGCGGTCGCCAACCACGGCACGTCCGCCTCGGCGTCGGCATCGACCAGAGGTACCACGTACCGGCTTTCCACCGCTCGTGCGGAGGCGATCTCCCGCCGAAACCGTGCCCGGAACTGCGCGTCCCGGGCAAGACGGCGGTGCACGACCTTGAGCGCGACCGGAGCCGCCGTCGAATCGCCGGACCGGCGGGCCAGGAAGACCCGACCCATTCCGCCTTCACCGAGAAGCCGCAGGGCGACGTAGGGGCCCATGTGCCCTGGCGTTGCCTCCCGATCGGACGCCGAACCCACCGAACTCACCCCTGTCAGCCCCGATTCGGCGTGCTCGACGCGCTCCGCGTCGCACGCCCCGACCACTCGCAGACGCGATCCTACGATGTGTGGCGGACGGAGTGGCCGGCCTTCGTGGCGTCGGCGTCGGTGGCGGTGGGGCGGATGCGCTCGCAGCGGCGGACGCGTTGTCGTCGTCAGGCGTCCAGGGGGCGCCACGCGGGGTGCTCGCCGTCCCGCCCGACGCGGCCGAACACCACGTCGGCAAAGTGCATGCCGAAGCCGATGGTCTCGGACTCCGCCGGCTCGTGGCACGCGCCCACGACGCGGTGACGGGCGACGCTGTGAGGCGGGCGGCGGGCGGCGGACGGCGGACGGCGGACGGGGAGAGCGTGATGGTCACGTTGGTGGCCGGGTCGTCGACGGGCAAGACCCGCGCCTTCCGGGAGGCGCTCACGGCCCCGGCGGTCGGGGCGGGAACAGCAGGGGGTGGTGCGGAGCGAAGCCGAAATGGCCGATGGTCGCTGCGGGTTCGTGGCGATCCGCGTCCCGCACCTCGGATGCCACATGCGGGCGCGTCGTGCGGGGGAGTTCGTTCCCGAGCGGGTCTGGCCCGAGGACGGCGACGACGTCGTCGACCGCCGCCGTGATCCGGACACGTGGCGGGCGGCGGTGTATTCGGATCGGCGTTGGTGACCCAGTGGGACGACGGTCGACACAAAGGCGGCGACGCGGGGCGGTTGGCGACGTCGGCGCCCTCGACCGTCGCCGAGATGCTCTACGACCTCGACGCCGCCCCCGGTATGCGGGTGTTGGAGATCGGGACCGGGACCGGGTACGGCGCCGCGCTGCCGGCCGCGCACGGCTGCGACGTCGTCTCCGTCGACATCGACCCCGAACTCGCGGAACGGGCCCGGGCGAATCCGGCGCGACGCCGTCCGGATCATCACCGGCGACGGCGTCCTCGGAGACCCCGACGCGGGCGCCTACGACCGAGTCCAGGTCACCGCCAGCGTGCGCCACATCCCCGCGGCGTGGATCGAGCAGGCGAGGCCGGGCACGGTGATCGTCATGCCCTGGGGCACCGACCACACCACCGGGGACTGCGCGCTGCGCCTGGTCGTCGACGCGAACGGGCAGTGCGCGAGTGGGCCGTTCACGATGGCCGCCCCTCGCAGAAGGCCGAGGCGGAACTCGAAGCCGCGAGAAGCGCGAACCGGGAACCGACCCGGGCACTCGATCACGCACGATCACGGCCGGGGACTGTCGATGTCACGGATGGGGCGGCTGCGCGGTCATGTGAGTGTGCGTCATCGGTCGGGCGGCACAAGGCCGTTGGGGTGTGATCCGCGACCGGGGCACCGAAGTCCCGGCCCGTGACAGGTGACGCACAACAGGGTGCCCCGTTCCCCGGGGCACCTCCCGGGGCGGCCTCCGGGGTTCACCCCCTGCCGTCACGTACCGACGCCGATACGGACAACGGAGCGACAGCGGTGAAAAGAAGAATCCGAACGAGCAGATTCGTGGCGCTCGCCCTGTCACTGTGCACCGCCATGGTGATGATGACGGTCACCGTCCCGCCGGCATCCGCGGACGTCCGACCCGGCCGAGTGACGTGGGTTTATCATTCGTTGCCCGGCGTCGGAATCGGCCAGGGCAGGGAAGACTACTGGGCTTTCATCACCCGACTTCGCAATACCGTCGGGCATAATCTTCTCGGGGATGTCCTGGTGACACAGGAATATGTAGGGGGGGTGGTCGGGATCCAAATCGAGGACGCCTTCCATCAAACCCTGGGCAGGCTCTTCATGAACCCGCACTCCGGCTACCTCGCCGGATTCGACACCCGGGCCGGCGTCATCTTCTACTTCCAGGACGCGCACCCGGAAGTAATTCAGGAGATCGAACGGTACGCCGCCGACAACGGCAGGCAGGCCAGAGCGCTTCGAATGAACGGCTCCTACACCTCCTGGGAGGCGACGCTGAACGCCTCCCACTGGTCCCTTCCCTATCAGATGGGGGTGGAAGACTTCCGGCGCTCCGCACGTACCCTCTACGACGTGCCCGCGGACCCCACCGCCTGGAATCGAAACATCGCGGAAAGCATGCTCTTCCTGGCTGCAGCCTATGAACTGGGCGCGCGCTTCACCGCCTACCGCAATCGCGTCGGGGAGGCAATGAACCACGAAGAAAGATCTGTGCAGGTTTATCTCGACGCGTTGCGCCATTACCGTTCCCATCAGTCGATCGGCCTCCGGAATTTGTATCAGCAGTACACAGAAAGACTTCCGATCAACCCCAATACACCTCTCGCCGAACCGTTCGACTTGACCCCCACCGAGAGGATGAGGACTTTGGGGGACATTCAAAGGGTCTACAGGATGGTGATCAGTAAGCAGCAGCCGCGATAAACCCGCCCCGCGTCCCGAGTGTTCCGGCTGGTCGCTCACCCCGTGTTCGGCCGGCCGGGGCACGCGCACCGGTGTCCCGAATCGGGATTTCGCCACGTAATCGTTCCGGACCCGGCATCACCCTCGACCGGAACCGTGGACGACACCACGCTGCACAGGTCGACCCGACGGGGCCGGTCGGAGACCGGTCCCCGCCCCGGCACGCGATGTCCGGTGAGCGCGAAGAAGCCCGAGAGCGTCCCCTGCCCCTTTACTGCGCCGAATCCGCCCGCAACCGGGCGGCATTCAGAGCCGACGGCCCCCGGCCCAAACGGCTGGAAGGCTTCGACTTCGACCGCAACCCCAACGTGCTGCCCGAGACGGTCGGTGACCTCAAAAGCACCTCCTGGGTACGTGACGGCCGCCCCCTGGTGCTGATTGGTGACTCCGGCACCGGCGAATCGCATCTCCTGATCGGAGTCGGTACGGCGATCGCGGAGGCTGGTCTGTCGGTCCGTTACACCACTACTTCGGCGCTGGTGAACGAACTCGCCGAGGCTGACGCAGCCCGCCCTCTTTCCTCGGTGATCGCCCGCTACAGCAAGGTCGATCTCCTCTGCCCGGACGAGTTCGGATATCTGAATCTGGAGAAGAAGGGCGCCCGATTGCTGTTCCAGATTTTCACCGAGCGTGAGGAACGCAAGGCGACCGCGGTGGCCACGAACTCGCCGTTCGCCGAATGGGACGGGATCTTCGCCGACCCGAGGCTCTGCGCGGCCATCGCCGACCGGATCACTTTCCGCTGCACGCTGATCCAGACCTGCACCGAATCCTACCGTTACCAGGCTACCGAGGCCGAAAGCCGGGCGAAGCCGATGCCGTGACCGGCGTCCTCACCGTCAACGCCCAACGCGCCGGCATGGTCGACCTCCGGGATTAATCGCGGTGCGGGGTGCTGGCCATGCTGGTTAGGTTGGCGGGCATGATCGATCCGATGTCTGTATTCCGAACGTTGCTGGATGTCGGCCGCGACGGCGGCGGGTGGGAACCCGTCACGGAAGGCGAGTCTGAGGCCAGTGTCTTTCGTTCTCATGATGGGTCGCGATACGCCAAGTGCGTCGCTGCCGACCACGTGGCCTCATTGGAGGCGGAGCGGGACCGTGTCGTCTGGCTCAGCACGCAGGGTGTGCCTGGTCCACGCGTACTCGACTGGCGCGTCAGCGCCAATGGTGCCGCCTTGTTGACGAGCACGGTCGCAGGAGTCCCCGCCGATCGTGTTTCGGCTTCGATGCTCCAGGCGGCCTGGAAGCCGATCGCTGATGCCGTGCGTCGGTTGCACGATCTTCCTCCGCAGCAGTGCCCATTCACTCGCGGCCTTGCTCAGATGTTCGCCACTGCGCGCGACGTCGTCGCGCGAGGTGCGGTCAACCCGGATTTCCTCCCGCAAGATCAGCAGCAAACGTCTCCCGACGAGCTGCTCGCGCGACTTGCCCCGCAAGTTGAATGCCGTCTCGCGCAGGAAGCCGCAGAAATTGTGGTCTGCCACGGGGATCTATGCCTGCCCAACATCATCCTCGACCCGGAAAGCATGACCGTGGCGGGCTTCATCGATCTCGGCCGCCTCGGACGGGCCGACCCCTACGCCGACATCGCCCTTCTTCTCGCCACTGCCCGCGAAATGTGGACCGACGACCAACAGTCGAACTCAGCGGACGAGACGTTCGCCAACCGCTACGACATCGTCCTCGATCGTGGCCGAGAGGACTTCTATCTGCACCTCGATCCCCTCACCTGGGGATAAGCCGTTGACCGATGCCGCCGAATGGCGACGACGCGGATGACGACCACCAGGTTCCCTGCCGCTCGGAGGGCGCCACATTGCGACAGGCGCAGCCGGCCCCTTCTGCACCGCGCCTGTCAGGGAGACGGGACAAAAGGGCCCGGGACGACCAAAGATATCGGTTCACACCCGCATCTTTACCGCGGACACTCCGCCCCGCCCTCAGCACATCCGGATGTCACCCGATAGCGGGGCCCACCGCGGTGCGGGCCGAGGCGCCCGCCCTGCGCTCGCTGCGCCGGCTCCTGGACGTGCTCGCGGCGGGACCGGCGCAGCGAGGCGGGGCCGGGTCAGGGGCCGTGTCGGATGCGGTCCGGGTCCGCGTCGAGGACGGCGAGGTCCGGGTGGTCCCGCAGTCGCTGCTCGCGCGCCCGGTCCCCGAGGTCGGCCTCGTGCGCGGCCCGCACGGCGCCCGGGGCGACCGGGGCGACCAGACGTAGACCGCCGGCGCCCGAGCCGGTGTTACCCGAGGCCCTGTCGACGGGTAACGAATCCGTTGCCCGCGCAGGTCGGCGGTGGGTCCAGGCGTTACCCGAGCAGCAGAACGGGGCCGGGCGTCGCGGCGTCCTCGCAGGGCCGTCTCGAACGCGGCGTCGGGGTCGTCGCGGGTGCGGGGGTTGCGGCGGGGCGGGTCGGCGATCGCGTACGGCCAGGCGATGGTGTCGTCCTCGTGACGGCCGAAGAGGGCGGTGGCGCGGGAGTTCAGGTCCACAGCGGCAGTGGTCACGGCTGGGTCTTCCGTTCGCGTGAGGGTCCTACGGGTGGGCCCGAGGCAGAGGTCACTCGAACGGGGGACCCGTGAACCGTCGACCCGCGGGCAGGCACATCCCAAGGCGCGGCTCCGGGTCCTCGGGGAAGGAAGGCTCGGAACCGCGCCCATCCGTGACGCCGACGCCCGGTGAACGAGGACCGGGGACAGCGGATGCGGGCATTGCGACGATCGGGTCGCCACGCACCCGTTTCCGGGCCGGTGGCGGGGCGATGGGTACATGTACCGCGCGGAGCGGGTCCACTGGCCGATCGTGGTCGACCGGGTCCGAAGGATCGTCGCCGAGTACACGCCCGAGTGACGTTGAGGCAGCTCTGGTATCGGGCGATCTCCGAGGGGTTGGTGCCGAACACGCCGTCGATGTACCGCCGGCTGTCCTCCCGCCTTGCGCAGGCCCGGCGCGAGGGGCGCTTCCCCGACCTGGTCGACACCCTGCGCGAGGTCCACGTCCCACCCGGGCCTGGACCGACGACGCGGCGTTCCTGGAGCAGGCGCCGGACCGGTCCCGGCCGGACCGCGCTCGCGGCCGGGAGGTCGCGGTGTACGTCGCGGCGAAGAAGCCTGCCGGTTGTCGCGGTCTACGGCCATGCCCGCACACCGCCTGTGTGGTAACAAGTCCCGGCCGTCGCGCCGTGGTTCCAGCACCTGATCCGGACGATGCCGGCGCAGGGAGCCCACCTCGTGGGCTGTTTCGTTTCCCCCGCGCACCCGCGCACCCGCGCAGCGCGCACCGTGCGCCGCCATCCCGATGGACGCCCGTACTTGGCTTGGGCAGAGGCGGGCGTTTTTCGTTGCCCGTCCCTGGTGAGCGGAGCAGGTGACTCGGCCCCACTCAGCCGTGGTTGCTCGCCTCGACGCTCGCGCGCAGTCGGCTGAGCGCGTCCGCGTACTCCGCGGGCGAGGCGGAACGGAAGGTGACAGGTCGTGTTCCGCCGTCGGCTTGCGCGAACTCGACGGTCAGGGTGCCGGCGGCGATGCGACCCGCCCTGAGGTGTTGGTCCTCCACCTCGAAGACGATCGCGTCTCCATTCGTGCGTCCGCCCAGCGGGTAGTCCTTGGTGACGACGCTCGCGTTCGGGGCGGTTCCGACCACGTAGGACTCCAGGCCGGTTCCCGAGATGGCTCCGGGGACGGTCGTCTGCCACTGGAGGTACGCGACGGTGTCCGGTGCCGTGAACAGATAGCCGGACGTCGCCGCGATCACCGGCGTGCGCGATGCGGATGGCGCGGTCGTCGATTTGGAATCGTCGGAGGAACAAGCGGCCGACAGGCCCACGACCAGTACCAGGACGACACGAGCGCAACGAAGCATACGGACAGCATCGACCGACCGGCCGGACCCGGCTACTGCACACATCCGAACGGGTGCCCGGGGTCACGGGGATCGAGCGGAGGCTTCGGGCAAGACCTGGAGGGCCCTCCTCGGGCGTGTTCGAGGGAACACTCGGGTGCGACCGAGGAAGCGTGACCCGGGAAACGTGCCCGAGGAAGCGTGGCTATGACGGCCGGCACTGGCCCCACCCGGACGTCTCGACTTGGCGCCCACAAGTGTTCGATGACGGTCCGAATCGGCCCCACCCGGCGGTCTTCACCCAGGTCAAACGGTGGCACCATTTCAGACCGTCCCTGAAGCGGCAACCATCCGGGGCCCACTCGGGCCGTCCGGGTGGGGCCGCTTGCGACGGTCATAGCCAGAAGCGCGACCCACGAAAACCGTGTGCCGTGTGCGGTCGTGCAGGGAAAGAACCGCCCCCATGGCGGATATGCGAGCGTTCCGGGACACCCGCCGGGGATCAGGACGCAGGTGAACTCGCGCAGCATCGCGTCCGGGCCGGCGGCGCGGCCGAGGACGTCCACACGCACGATGCCGTCGGCAACGACGTCGGGCAGCCGGTGTCCTCCGGTTCCGCGACGCGGAAGACGGCCCGGCCGGCGCGGGCGCCGAGGAAGACGTGGCGACGTGTGCCGGCCCGGGCCACGGCGACCGGTGAACAGTCGAAGCCGTCCAGGCGCAGGGCGAGGGCGCGGGCGAGCCACAGGGCGATGCCACCGGTGCCGCAGCCGGCGTCCATCAGGAGCCGGCCCGGGCGCATCCGCAGGCGCGCGGCCGTCGGCCCGAGCAGGGGCATGTCGCACGAGCCGGAGGCGGCGACGTCGGTCGGGTGGTCCTCCCCCATCGCCCGCGCGTACAGGCGGGTGACCAGATCGGTGCGGGCCCGGGCGGCGTGGAAGGCGTCGTACCGGGCGCGTAGCCGGTTGCCGGGGAGGGTGCGGCCGTGGTGAGGGCGTGATTCATCCGTGCGGGCCCTCGCCTTGGTCAGCCGTTTCGCGACCGTCGCGCAACGCCGCCGGGGAGCGCGTAAGAGGATGTCGCTGCCCTTGATCACCTTGGCGAACTCCGCGTCGAATTATTCCTTGCCCACCTTCTCCGCAAGCGTGGTCAGGTACTTCACCTGCGCGTCGGTGGCCGGCTCCGTCCTCGCCTTCGCAGCACGCTCGCTCCGCAGGGCGTAAATCCGCTCGTTCTCCGCCTTGCGGGCCTCCTCCGCCTCCGGACTGCGTCGTCCCGCCTCGGCGACCACCCCACCTTGCCGCGCACCCACCCACGCCGGCTACGCGGACCGCACCCGTTCCAGATGCGTCCGTACCCTCGCAGTAAGCGGGTGCCCCGGGCTCAACACCCGTTCGCAGTCGGCCAGGGCGCGTTCGAACATCGGGACCGCCCGCGCCAGATCACCCGCCGACTCGTACACGTACGCAAGGTTGCTGCGGACGGTCAGGGTGTCGGGGTGGTCGCCGCCCAGCACCCGCTCGCGGTCGGCCAGCGCGCGTTCATACAGCTCGATCGCCCGCCCCAGATCACCCGCCGACTCGTACACGTACGCAAGGTTGCTGCGGGCGGTCAGGGTGTCGGGGTGGTCGCCGCCCAGCACCCGCTCGCAATCGGCCAGGGTGCGTTCGTACAACGGGACCGCCCGCGCCAGATCACCCGCCGACTCGTACGCGCCCGCGAGGTTGTTGCGGACGGTCAGGGTGTCGGGGTGGTCGTCGCCGAGTATCCCCTCATGGGTGGTGTGGGCGCGTTCGAGGGCGGGGACGGCGAGGGCGAGTGCGCCGTGTTCCCAGCGGTAGGCGGCGGCGCGGGTGAGGACATGGGCGGTGTGGGGGGTGTCGTGGTCGGGTGTGTGGTGGCCGGTGAGGGCGTCGGCGTGGGGGAGCAGGGTGTGGCATCGGGCCCAGGTGTCGGGGTGTCGTACGTCGGTGGGGAAGGCGGCGGCGAGGAGGGTGGTGGCGCGGTCGCGGGCGTGGTCGATGTGTTCGGGCAGGCGGTGGGGGTCGGCCGGGTCCGGGGTGCGGGCGAGGTGTTGGACGAGGCGGTGGACGGACAGGGTGGTGTCCCGGTTGTCGGTGAGCATGCTGTACGCGACGAGTTCGCCGATCGCGGTGGCCACTTCGGGTGGTGTGGCCAGGGGGTCGAGGAGGTCGCGGGGGATGGCGTCGGGGGCGTACCAGGCCAGGATCCGCAGGATGTCCCCGGCCAGGGGGGTGTCGGCGAGGTGGTCCAGGGTCAGGCGCCATACCCGGGCCACCGCGCGTTCCGGCGTGCCTCGCTCGGCGGTGGCCAGTACCGTTCCCGGCCGGCGGGCGAGCATGTCCGGGTAGGCGGTGGGTGTGGTGCCGGTCCGCGCGCAGAACGCGGCGGCCTGTTCCACCGCCAGTGCGAGATGCCCCAGTTCCGCGCACACCGCTTCCGCGCCCCGGGTGTCTCGGGGTGTGTCGTGGGTGAGGATCCGGGTGAACAGGTCCAGCGACTCGGACGGTTGCAGGGTGTCCAGGCGCAGGGTGGTGGCGTCGCGGTGCCAGTCGGTGGCGCGGCGGGTGGTGATCAGTACCCGTCCTCCGGGGATCCGGTCGAGCAGGGGGCGGACGTGGGCGGGGTCCTCGACGTTGTCCAGGACCAGCAGCCATCCGTCGTGCTCGGCGAGCCATCGGATTGCCCGCGCGACCTGTGCGGGGGTGGGTAGTTCCGCGAGTCCGGGGTGCAGGGTGCGGGCCAGGGCGGCCAGGCCCGCATCGACGGCGGCGGCCCCGTCGGCGGAGCTGGTGGTGTCGGCGACGATCCACCATCGCACGCGTTCCGGGCGTCGCGCGGCCCAGCGGGCCGCCAGCGCCGACTTGCCGACGCCGCCCAGGCCGTGGATCGCGTGCACCACCACCTCGCCGGGAGCGGCGAACGCCTCGTCCAGCGCGGCCAGTTCGTGGTCGCGGCCGACGAACAGTCCTGTGCGGGGGATGTTGCCGACGCCCGGGCGGGGCGCGTCGGCCGGGATCGGGGCGTACGCCTGCGGGGGCAGCGCCCGCTCGGCGAACACCGCCACCGAGCCCACCACGTCCCGCCCGGCCGCGATCGACCCCTGCCCGGCGGACACCTCCCGGCCCGGTGCGGGCGGGGACGAAGCCGGGGCGGACGCCTTCGGGGTGGATGGTTTCGGAGCGCGTCGCCACCAGGGGTGTCGATCGTTCACGGGCCGCGGTGCGCGCTCGAGCCGTCGACGTCGCCGCCGGCCGCGATCGACCCGCCCCTCGCGTGAATCCCCCAAGCGCCCGCCGCAGCGCCCGGGGCGGCGGACGTGTTTGGCGCGGTGTCGTGGGCCCGGGTGTTCCCGACGTTCCCGCGGGCCGCGACCGACCCACCCTCTGCGCGCACACCTTCCGGGGCGGGGGGCGGGTTCGCCGTCCGCAGCTGCCACAGCGCGACGCCCAGAGCGGCGAGCCCGACCACCGCACCGACCGCACCGGCGACCTGATCCAACCGCTCCAGGTCCGCCGCAGACACCCACACCACCAACCCGACCGCCACCCCGACGCCGACGCCGACGCCGACCGGAGCCCACCAGGCCTTCGCCCACCCCGTCATCCGACCATCGTCCACCCCACACCGCGATCACGCCCCCGGAACCGATCGAATCGGCGAACACCCACGAAGGCGACCGTGCCGACCTGGCCACCAGGCCGCCGTGCGTGCGCCGACCAGATCGGGATGAGGGCCCCGTACGCGGCCTCGGCCACCTCAGCCCCAACACCTTCGGGGCACAAGAAACACACAAGACCGATACCGTGACACTCGCGGCATGAAAACCGGTGTCCATGATCCAGGGGCAACCTCAGTAGGGAACCGCGTGCAGCGGGTAGTAGAGGCGCTCGTCCGCCCAACACGTGATCACCGTGACGACGCCGCGGTCGATCTTCCCGACCTATCCCAGGTACTGCTTGCCGACGTGCGCGGTCGCCGAGCCGTCCTTGCGGTCGCCGGAATCGTCGATCACCAACACCCCGCCCGCGTGCGGTGCGGTCGCCGGATCCGCGAGCAAAAGCTCCACGCGGCGGGCGTTGATCCGCTCGTGGTCCCAGGTCGACTCCGACGGGAAGAACCGGAGCCGCTGCACCGCGGGATGCCGTGCACCGGCCACGGGTTCCGTACCTGCCAGGCAGGTCAGCGTCTTGTTGCGGTCTCTCGGCAGCAACAGCCCGGCCAGGTACTCGCGGAACCCACGTCGCTGTGCCAACGTCGAGAACAGGTCGTCGAACCGCGCGGCATAGGCCTCCAGCGGCCCCGGTGCGGGCGGACAGAACACACGCTCGGTCATCGCAACCCCCCGAGGCTCAGGCGAAGTTCCCTCCTATCGGCGTACCGCGACCCTGACCCGCTGTCAACAAACCACCGGTAGGGGTGGTCGTGTCGACGGCCAGGGGGCACTCGTTGTCGGGAGAAGCGCCCTGGTACATCGACAACAGGTCCTTGTTGTCCCGTCCCCACGGGTTCGCTCGGAACTGCATCAAAGGGATCCGCACTTCGTCGTTCGTCAGGTCCTCGATGGGGGGTGCAGAGGAGCGAGTTCGCCGGCGAACCATGCGGGCTGAGGCGGTCCCGGACACGTCACAGAGGCCCTGAGCCACCTGGAGAGTGCGGCTACTCGCGCCGGGGCCGATCATGCATCGGTGCCGGCGCTCGGGTCCGGGTGAGGCTGGTGGCCGTTGCGGGTCGTGATCGTCGGCCGGGCCGGAGCGGGTCGTCGCGGAGTTCGGTACCCGCGGACTGCTCGACGGCTACCGACGCCGGCAACGTCCTCACCCGGATCCGGGTGCTCACCACGAATCGGGCAAACGGGTCGAGCGCGCCGTCGACGTATTGGTGCCTGCCGGGCGCCATCCCTCTCGTCTCCCGTTCATCGGGGCCGGCCGGCTGCCAGACTGGGGCGGTGACTACGGCGAAATCGGCGGCATCGCAGGGGCTTCCGGCGTCGAGGCTGGGCAGGAAGTTCACGCTGCTGTGGTCGGCCTCGTCGGTCTCCGCCGTGGGTGACGGCATGCGGGACGCGGCCCTGCCCTTGTTGGCCGCCGCGGTGTCGTCGTCACCGAGCGCCGTGGCGTTGGTGACGGTGGCCGGAACGCTGCCCTGGCTGGTGATGTCCTTGGTGGGGGGTGTCCTGGCCGACCGGTTCGACCGGCGGCGCCTGATGTGGCAGGTCGACCTGGTGCGGGCCGTGGTGGTCCTGGGCTTCGCCGCGTGGGTGCTGGTCGCGAGCCCGCCGTTGGTGGTGCCGGTCCTGCTGGCCTTCGTGCTCGGATGCGGCGAGACGGTCTTCGTCAACGCGTCCACGTCCGCCCTGCCGGATGTGGTGCGGCCCGAGCAACTCGAGGCCGCCAACGGTCGTCTGGAGGGCGGTCTCATCGTCGGCGGACACTTCGTCGGCCCGCTGCTGGGCTCCGCCCTGTTCGTCGTCGGCGCGGGGTACCCGTTCGCCGTGGACGGCGTCTCCTTCGTCCTGGCCGCCGCGCTGGTGGCCGCGTTGGGTCGGTCGAGCGCGAGCACGCCCTCACCTCGTCGCCCGGCGGCTGCGGACATCCGCGAGGGCGTTCGCTGGACCTGGACGCACCGCGGGATCCGGCTGCTGGCCATCGTGGCCGCGGTGGCGTCGATGGCCTTCTATCTGGCGGTCACCATGCTGGTGCTGCTGTTGACGAAGACCCTGGGGGCGTCGCCCGTGGCGTACGGCATGGTGCTGGCCTCGGGTGCCGTCGGCGGAGCGTTGGCCGGCGTCACCTCGGGCCGGCTGCGCAACCGCCTCGGCCTGACGGCCAGAATCGGCCTGTCCTTCTTCCTGATGGGAGCCTCACTGCTGGGTCTGGGGGTCGGCTCCTCCGTGGCCTTGGCGGCCGTCCTGTACGCCTTGGCCAGTTTCGGTGTGGTGACCTGGAACGTGCAGGTGGTCTCCCTCAGGCAACGGGTCGTACCGCGTCGGCTTCTCGGTCGGGTCAACAGCTGCTACCTGTTGCTGAGCCGTCTGGGGATCTTGGTCGGCGCCGGGCTCAGCGGCTGGCTCGGTTCCGCGTTCTCCGTGCGCACCCCCGCCATTCTCGGCGGTGTCGTCCTGCTCGCGTCCCTCGTCGTGGTCCCCAGGTTGGCGAGTCTCGAGGCGGTTCGAAGCCGACCCGCCGGACTCGACGGCGCAGCCGATCCGGATCCGGATCCGGTCGACGATCCGACGCTCCCCCGCTGACCGGGCACCACTTTCCACAAGGCCGGGCGCGACTCCCACCGCGCCCGTCCCGTCCGCGGTCACCGAACGACCGCGTACGCCTGTTGCCCACGCGGACTCGCCGCCGCCAGCACGCCGCCGTGCGAGTCGGGGCCCGTGGCACACACCTTGCCCAGGGTCATCGGCGCGACCGCCTGCACCTCGTGGCCGCGCCGGCGAAGCTCGGTCAGGACGGCCGGATCGAACCCGTCCTGCTCCACGACCGCGGCCAGCGGCCGCGCCCGACGGGGCGTGAACGAGCTCGGTACGTGATCGGTGTGGAAGGTCGCCGCTTCCACCGCCTGCTGGGGGCTCATGCCGAAGTCGACGTGGTTGACGAAGAAGTTCAGGGTCCACTGGTCCTGTTGGTCGCCCCCGGGCGTACCGAAGGCCAGGTAGGGCGCGCCGTCCCGGAGCGCCAAGGTCGGACTGAGCGTCGTACGGGGCCGTTTGCCGGGAGCGACGGAGTTGTTGTGCCCCTCGTCCAACCAGGCCATCTGGCCTCGGGTGCCCAGCGGAAATCCGAGACCGGGGACCACCGGGGAGCTCTTGAGCCACCCACCACTGGGGGTGGCGACCACCATGTTGCCGTCGCGATCGGTCGCACTCACGCAGCACGTGTCGCCCTTCGCCGCCGTCCGCTGCAGGACGGTCGGGATGCCGTCGGCCAACTGCCGCAGCCAGTCGGGGTCGCCGGAGGAGGCGGACACGTCCAGTACCGGGGGAATCCACGGTTTCCGACCGTCGGGGGAGCCGGGGCGCAGGACATCGGACGCCTCGGATCCGATCAGGGTCCGGCGGGCCGCCGCGTAGACGGGGTCGAGGAGGCCGGCCAGCGGCACGTCGGCGTGCTCCGGGTCGCCGTACCACGCCTCCCGGTCCGCGAAGGCCAACTTGGCGGACTCGATCACGGTGTGCACGTGGTCCGCGCTCCCGAAGCCCATCGCGTTGATGTCGAAGCCCTCCAGCAGGGCCAGTTGCTGGAGGAAGACCGGGCCTTGGGACCAGGGACCCGCCTTGTGCACGCTGTGACCGCGGTAGTCGAGGGCCACGGTGGCCTCGACGGGTACCCGCCAGCCGGCCAGGTCGTCACCGGTGAGCAAGCCGCCGTTGTGCCGGCCGGTGGAGTCGATCGGCTCCTCGGTCGCCATGAACCGGTCGACGGCCTCGGCGACGAATCCCTCGTAGAAGGCCGAGATCGCGGCGTCCGCCTGTGCCTCGCGCGTTCGTCCGCCCGCCGTGGCCTCGGCGAGGATGCGGCGATACGTCCGGGCCAGCGCCGGATTGCGCATCCGGGCGCCGGGCGCGGGAGCCGCGCCGTGGTGCAGATAGGTACGGCCGGACTCGGTCCACTCGTCGCGGAAGAGCGGCGCCATCACCTCGATCATCGCGGCGGTTTTGGGCAGCAGCGGATATCCGTCCTCGGCGTAGCCGATCGCGGGCTCCAGCACGTCCTGTACCGTCAGCCGGCCGAAGTCGCGCAGCAGGCGCATCCAGGCGCCGAAGGCCCCGGGCACGGTGGCCGCCAGCAGTCCGGAGCCGGGTATCACCGCCAGCCCGCGCCGGCGAAACGCCTCGGGCGTAGCCTGCCGCGGCATCGGACCCTGTCCGCAGACGACCTGGGTGGATCCGGTCGCCGCGTCGTAGACCATGATCGGGACGTCTCCGCCGGGGCCGTTGAGGTGCGGCTCCACCACCTGGATGACCAGGGCCGCGGCGGTGGCGGCGTCGAACGCGTTCCCGCCGCGGTCGAACATCGCCATGCCCGCCGCCGAAGCGAGCCAGTGCGTGGAGGAGACCGCGCACGCGGTGCCGTGCAGTTCCGGACGATGCAGCACGAGACGTCCTTCCGAGGGGTCGGTCAAGGGGATTCGACGGGGCCCGCGAGGTGTCCGCAGGCGACCGGTGTCACCCGGCCGGTCACGCTGCCTCGCACCACGAGGCCGTTCTCGACCGTCACCGTGCACTCGAGCAGTGCGGGGCGGCCCGCCTCGGCTCCCTGGCGGACCGTGTATCCGTGCTCGCCGTTCGTGGCGGGCAGTCGCCCGGCGACGATCAGCCACCCGCCCAGGGCCATGGCCACCGGTCCGCACGCGGGATCCTCGGGGATGCCGAAGCCGGGGGCGAACAACCGGGCCCGGGCGAGGCGATCGGCCGGGTCCCAGGTGAACAGGCACAGAGCCGGCAGCGCGATGTCGCGCATGTGCGCGTAGTCGGGTCGGGCCCGGGCGATCGCGCCGGCGCGGACCGGGAGCACCGCGAAGCCCCCGCCGAAGCCCGCCCGTCGCGGCCCGCCGTCGCCGTCCGCATCGGCGAGGTCCGCCTCGGTCAGCCCCACCGCGTCGAGCAGTGGTTGCCGATCCAGCGGCTCGCCGCGCACCGGCCCCGTCGCGTGCAGGGTGGCGCGGTCGGCCCGCGCCGCGAGCACCTGGCGTCCGGTGCCACATTCCTGCACCAGCCGGCCGGTGGGAACGCGGCCCAACCGAGCCAGCGTGGCGGCGGTCCCCACGCCGGAATGCGCGCCGTGCGGTGATTCGGCGTCCGGACCGAAGACGCGTACCCGGTACGACGCGTGGGGTGAGGTCGCGGGGAGGACGAAGGCGGTTTCCGCGGCGCCGAGTTCCGCCGCGACGCACTGCATCACGGCGGACGAGAGTCCCATCGCGTCGGGGACCACGGCCAGGGCGCTGCCCGTGAAGGGACGGTCGGTGAACATGTTGACGAGCTCGTAGCCGATCATCGTGTGTCCGTCGACGTGAAGAGCTTGCCGGCGATCCGCTCCACGACCTCGGGGCTGCCCTGGTAGGGGAAGTCGGCTCGGGGCCAATGCACGACCAGGTCGGTGAAGCCGATGTCCGCGAACAGCCCGCAGGCGTCCTCGTAGGCGTCCACCGAATCGATCACGCCGGTGATCATCGCGCCGGTGACGACCAGGCGGCGCACCGTCGAGGGGTCGCGGCCGATGTCCGCGCACGCCGCGTCGAGGACTTGCGCCTGTGCGCGAAGGTTCGCGATCGCCGGTGCGTAGCCGCTTGGTTCACCCCAGCCGGGGTCGCCGGCCGTCACCCAGATGTCGGCGTGGCGAGCCGCCAGCCGGATGCCTCGGGGGCCGGTCGCGGCGATGGCCAGGGGCAGGCGCGGGCGCTGGACGCAGCCCGGCACCATGAAGGCGCCGTGGGCTTCGAACCAGGCACCCCGGTGGTCGGTCACCCGTCGGCGCAGCAGCAGGTCGGTCATTTCGACGAACTCCGCGAAACGGTCGTGGCGTTCGGCCGGGGACGGGGGTGTGTGGCCCAGCACCCGGTCGTCGTGGCCTCCGGCGCCGGCGCCGAGTCCGCAGATCAGCCGGCCGTCCGAGATGTCGTCGAGGGTCATCAATTCCTTGGCGAAGGTCACCGGGTGCCGGTAGGAAGCGCCGGCGACCATCGTCCCGAGTCCGATCCGAGAGGTGGCCTCGGCCGCGGCCGCCAGCGTGGGGACGGCGCCGAACCAGGGCTTTTCGCGGAACCATCGCCACATCAGGTGGTCGTAGGTCCACGCGTGGTCGAAGCCGAGTTCCTCGGCGTGCGTCCACAGTCGCCGCGCGTGTAGCCAGCGCTGCTCGGGCAGCAGGATCACCCCGTGCCGCATGGTGCTCACGAGGCGGTCATCTCCTTGGCCACCCGGGCCGCGGAGAAGCCGGCGGCCACACCGGCGACGCGAAAGAGCGAGGGGATCAGATCCTCCTCGCACTCCACGATGTCGGGGTGTCGCATCTCCGCCGGTGTCTCGTCTCGGCTCTCGGGCGACCCCGGGTACAGGCCGTTCGTGGCGAGGTCCATCACGATGGCCTTGTTGCGCCGCAACAATTGCGCCAGGATCTCCTGCCGCGTGGTCGGCGCCCGCAGGGTCAGGAAGTAGCAGTCGAAGATCCCCTCCCACATGCGGGGCTGGTTGGCGTCGCGTTGCGCGACGGACTGCTGGAGCAGCGACCTGCCGCCTTCCACCAGCTTGGCCGCGACCCCCAGGTGGATGCGGTGGCTCAACTCGACCTGTCGGAACAGCCGTTCCCGCTCGGAGTCGACCACGGGTGGCAGTTTCCGGCCTCGGAACAGGCTTCGTACCGGCGGGTAGTCCGGCGCCCAGGTACCGCTGAAGGTGCTGTGCAGCCGATGCATGCTCGGTCGGATGTCCGCGTTGTAGATGGCGCTGTTGCACGAGCCCGTGTACAGCAGCATCCCGCAGTACGCCCGCACGTATTCCGTCACGGCGACCGAGGCGGCCTCGCGGTCCTTCGGGTTCGAGGACAGTCGCGACAGTTCGCCCGCCAGCAGGCGCCAGATCACGAAGGAGACGTGATGGCCGATGATCCAGCGAAACCAGAACAGTTGCCCCAGGCGGCTGTCGTCGACGGGTGGGGTGATCCCGAAGCCCTCCTTGGCCCGGGCCAGAAAGCCCAGGCACGCGTCGTCGAGGTCGGCTTCGTCGCGACTGCCGCCGTCGGGCGCGGCGCTGTTCGGCGCCGGCATCGTCAGCGGTTCCAGGCCGTAGGGGTAGTCGCCGAAGTCCCAGCCGTGGGTGCCGGGCAGGGAGAGTGCGGCGACGGCCGACGGGCGCCTCATGCGTTCTCCCCCACTGCTCCCCCGATGCAGGTGAACTCGAATTCCAGGCCGTTCACGTCGAGGCAGTAGAAACTTTGGGTGCCCTGCGCGTCGGTCACGATCTCGGTGGGTTGCTCCGGGTCGACGAACGCGTAGCGGTGCGAACCGGAGAGTTCCAACCAACGGCTGCGCCAGGTACGCAGTTCGGCGGGCGTTTCGACGCCCAGGCACACGTGTTGGAAACGAGGTGCGTCCGGCGCGGCCCGGCGCTCGGCGGGAGTGCCGCGTTCGAAGAGATGGAAGTGCGCGGCTCCGACGGCCAGTTCGGCCATCCGCACGACGCCGGGCAGGCGGGATACGGTCAGGTCCGAGAATATGTCCGTCGCCCAGGTCAGCCGGCCGCCGAAGAAGTCCTCGTACCATGAAATCGAGTTGTCGAGGTTGTCCGTCTGCACCGCGATGTGGTGCAGAACGGGCACCGATTCGAGATCGGGCATACGAATCCTCTCAGGTGGCCGGCGGCCTGCGTCGGCCCGGTTCCGACATCCCGCGTGGCTCAGAGCCTTTCGAGTTCGAAGATGACCTCGCCGACGGCGACGTCGATCGAATGTTTGCTCCTGAGCCGCCAACCGCCTTCCTCGAAAACGGATTCCCAGTCGCGCACGGTCGGAATGAAGGTGCCCATCATGTCGTGCGCGACCTCGAATCCCAGCGCGAAGATCGGCAGGTCACGGTCGGCGACTCCCTCGCTGCGGGTGGCGTCACCCAGCAGGAATCTGCGCGCCCGCGGGAACAGGGTGCGCAGCCGCCGAAGGTTTTCGATGCACCGTTGCCGGGGCCAGAAGTCGTGCCCCATCATGAAACAGGTCAGGAGTTCGACCTCTTCGAACGCCGGAACCGGGGCCATCGTCAGCACGTCGGCCTGCACGAACGTCATCCGGTCGGCAAGGCCGGCCGCGGCCGCCGCGGCGGTTGCCATCCGGACGGCCGGCTGGGCGATGTCGATGCCCACGGCCCGGGTACCCGGATGGCGGCCGAGGAGTTGCATGAGCCGCTCGCCGCTGCCGCAGCCCAGGTCGGCGACGACGTGAAAGTCGAAGTCCAAGCCCTGCACCGTCTGCCAGAACCAGGGGTCGTAGCAGAACTCGCTGATCTCCCGGCACGCGAAGGCGATGGCGGCGCTGTCGCGCGGGCAGAAATTTCCCACCCGGTTCTCGGTACGTACGACCTCGGGCGCCCGCCGGAACAGATCGGCACTCCCCCTGGTGAGCCAGTGAAAGAACGATTTGTTTCGGTATGCCTCGGAGAAGTGGACGCCCGGTAATATCTTGAACTCTTCGCGCTCGACGATCTCGACCGCCGACAGTGCCCGAAAGAGGCCGAGAACGGAAACGGTGTCGAGTCCCCGTTCGGCCGCGAAACTCTGCACGTCGAGCATTCCCTGCGTGTGTAACTCGTCAAACATACCGAGTTCCCAGGCGGCACCGATGGCCGAAGCCGCCACCGCAGAATTGTATATGTGGGTTATCGCTCTTTCGCTGTCCCCCGGCGTCACATCCACCCCTCTCACGCAAAATGGTGAGAAACAAAAATTTACGACAGGCGACATTTAATATCCATGATCACGATCAGGTAACGCAAGTGACGTGCGTCACATCGGCGTCGTGTTGACAGGGCGACCGCACCGACGGCAGGTTCACCATGACCCACCTGGACGACCAGGGCCGCCGACCACTCGGCACGCCGGGACGGCGGCTTGAATTCATGTCACCCCGCCTGTCTTGCGGCCTCCCTGGATAGGGCTTGGCGCGACCGTCGGACCGGAATACGGCAGAATGACTGGAGTTCACGTTGTCCGATTCGTCAGCAGACATACACTTATCAGGAAATTCTTCCGTCTCGTCATATACCGAGTGGGATCCACTCGAAGAAGTGATTGTCGGGATAGTTGACGACGCCACGTTTCCCCCGTGGCACGCGTCACTGGAACCGGTCATTCCGGCGCACCAGCACGAGACCTTCCGCCGCCGCGGCGGGCAACCGTTTCCCGCGGAGCTGATCGCCGCGGCCCGCAAGGAACTCGACGAGTTCGTGCACATCCTCGAAGCCGAGGGGGTAACGGTCCGACGCCCCGAGCCGGTCGCGCAGCGCACGCCCTACGCCACGCGCGACTGGACCAGCACCGGTCTGTACGCGGCCATGCCGCGGGACTGCCTCCTGGTGGTGGGCGAGGACGTCATCGAGTGCCCGATGGCCTGGCGCTCCCGGTACTACGAGACCCTCGCCTACCGGCCGCTCCTGAAGGAGTACTTCCGGACCGGCGCCCGGTGGAGCGCCGGACCCAAGCCCGAACTCACCGACGCACAATACGACTTGACCTGGACCGAGCCGGCCGAGGGGATGCCGACCCGGCTGATCGTGACCGAGTTCGAGCCGACCTTCGACGCGGCCGACTTCCTGCGGCTCGGGCGCGACATCGTCGCGCAGAAGAGCAACGTCACGAACGAGTTCGGTATCGACTGGCTGCGCCGCCATCTCGGTGATCGATACCGGATCCACGTCCTCGAGTTCGACGACACGCACCCCATGCACATCGACGCCACGCTGGCCCCGCTGGCTCCCGGGAAGCTGCTCGTGCACCCCGAGCGGGTGTCGAAGGTACCCGCGATCTTCAAGGGCTGGGACGTGATGCGCGCCCCCCGGCCGGTGATTCCCGACAGTCACCCGCTCTACCTGACCAGCAAGTGGATCAACATGAACGTCCTGATGCTGGACGAGAACCGCGTCGTGGTCGAACGCGACGACGAGCCGATGATCTCCGCGATGAAGGAGTGGGGCTTCACCCCCATCCCGTGCAGCTTCCGCAACTTCAACAGTTTCGGTGGCTCCTTCCACTGCGCCACCCTCGACGTGCGACGCAGCGGCGGACTCGACTCCTATCTCGACCACCCCGGCTGACCCACCGCAGGGAGCACCTCGCCAAGCGTCGTCTTGATCTGGAGTGTGAGATGTCGGACCGCAGCGCCGGACGTATCGAGCTCATGGCAGGGCAGCGGGGCCTGTGGTACGCCCATCGATTCGACCCCGAGAGCCCGATCCTCAACGAGGGCGAGTATCTCGACATCGACGGCTCCCTCGACATCGGCCTGTTCGAGGAGGCATTGCGGCAGACCGTGTCCGAGGCGGAGACCCTGCGGCTGAGATTCTTCGAGGACGAGGACGGGCTCCGCCAGGAGGTCGACCCGGACCTCGAACATCGCCTGCACGTCGTCGACGTCAGCGCGGACCGGGACCCGCACCGGTCCGCGCTGGAGTGGATGAGTGCCGATCTGGCCCGCCCGCGCGACCTCGAACACGGGCCGCTCGTCACCTTCGCGCTCTTCAAGCTGCACGATCGGCGTTTCCACTGGTACCAGGGCTGCCACCACATCGTGAACGACGGATTCGGCTTTCCCCTGGTGGTCGCCCGCGTCGCCGAGCTCTACACCGCCCTGTTCGAGGGCGGCTCGGCCGACGGCGAACCCCTCGAGTCCGTGCAGGCCCTCGTCGACGCCGATGCGGCGTACCGCGCCTCCCCCGCGTTCGAGGAGGACCGCCGGTACTGGCTCGACCTGCTGGCGGACCGGCCCCGCCCGGTGTCCCTGGCCGGCGGGGCGGTGCAAGGACCGGCCCGCGCGCGCCGGCGCGAGACGAGGAACCTGGACCCCGCGGCGGCCGACCGACTCCGGTCCGCCTGCCGCGCCTTCGGAACCAACCTGGCCGGCCTCGCGGTCGCGGCCACCGCGCTCTTCGCCGCCCGGGCCACGGGCGAGACGGACGTGGTCATCGGCTTCGCCGTACCCGGCCGCGGCCCCGGCATCGAGCAGACGATTCCCGGAGTCGTGGCCAACGTGGTCCCCATCCGCCTGTCGGTGCATCCCGAGACGACCTTGGCGGACCTGGTCGACCGAAGCCTTGTCCAGGTCCTGGAGGCGATGCGCCACCAGCGTTACCGCTACGAGGACATCCGCCACGACCTCGGCCTCGCCCCGGGGGAGGTGCCCTGGGCGGTCTCGCTGAACGTCATGCCGTTCGACTACCGAGTCACCCTCGCCGGCCGGCCCTTCGTCGCCCACAACCTCGCCACCGGGCCCTTCGAGGAGATCTCCCTGAACCTGTGGGACATCTCGCGCGACGGCAGCCTGCAACTGGCCGTCGACACCGACCCCGACCGGTTCGACGAGCGCACGCACGCCGGCTGCGCGCGCCTGCTCGACGAAGCGCTCGACCGCGTCGTCGACACGCCGGGCCACACCCCGGTGGGCCGAATCGACGTGCTGCCGGCCGCCGTTCGGCGGCTGCTCCTGACCCGGTGGAACCCACCGTCCGCACCGCTCCCCCCGCGCACCCTGTCCGAGCTGCTCGCCGAGCAGGCCCTGCGCACCCCGGAGCGGACCGCGCTGGTGTACGGGGACACCTCCTTGACGTATGCCGAACTCCGGGCCCGGGCGGCGCGGCTGGCCCGCGTGCTCACCGAGCGGGACGTCGGACCCGAGCAGTTCGTGGCCGTACTGCTGCCCCGCTCCCCGGCGGGCGTGGTGGCCTTCCTGGCCATCCTCACCGCCGAAGGCGCCTACGTGCCGATCGATCCCGGGTACCCGCCGGAGCGCATCGCGTACATGCTCGACGACGCGCGACCGGCACTGGTGGTGACGACGGCGGACCTGGCGCGGAAACTTCCACCCGGCTGGACCGGACCACGGTGTCTGCTGGTGGACGAGGTCACCGGCGCCGCCGACCGGACGCCCCTCGCCGAGTCACGCGACGCACCCGCGCCCGACCTCCTCCCGACGCATCCGGCGTACGTGATCTACACCTCGGGGTCGACCGGACGTCCCAAGGGAGTGGTGATCGAACACCGGTCGATCGCCCGGTACGTGGCCCACGCCGTCCAGGCGTACGGCGTGGGCGAGCAGGACCGTGTCCTGGCGGCGTACGCCTTCACCTTCGACGGTTCCATGCTCGAACTGTGGGTCTCCCTGGCCGCCGGGGCGCAGATCGTGCTGGCCGACGACGACCAACGGCTCGACGCCGAAGCCCTGCAACGGCTGATGGCCGCCCACCGGGTCACCGTCGCGCATCTGTCCCCGGCCCTGATGCATCTGCTGCGGCCCGACGAACTGCCCGCGCTGCGCACGGTGTCCGCCGGTGGCGAGCGCGTGCCGGCAACGCTCGTGGACCAGTGGGCCGCGGACGGACGAGAGTTCTGGAACGGATACGGACCCACCGAGACCACCGTCGACGCCGCGCAGAAGCTGTGTGTCGCGCCCTCCGACGGCCGATCGCCGCCCATCGGCCCACCGGTCGCCCACGCCGCGGCGTACGTGCTGGACGCCGGTCTGCACCTGCTGCCCCCGGGCGCCGTCGGCGAGCTCTACGTCGCCGGACCCGGCCTGGCCCGGGGCTATCTGCGGCGCCCCGGCCTCACCGCCGAGCGCTTCGTCCCGAACCCCTTCGGTGCGCCCGGATCGCGGATGTACCGTACCGGGGACCTGGTGCGCTGGACGTCGGACGGCGATCTGGACTTCGTCGGGCGGGCGGACCGCCAGGTCAAGATCCGCGGCTTCCGGATCGAGCCGGGCGAGGTGCAGGCCGCCCTGGCCCGGTGCGCCGGCGTCGCCGCCGCGCTCGCCGTGGTGCGCGAGGACCCCGGCACCGACAAGCGCCTGGTCGGCTACCTGGTGCCCGCAGCGGGAGCGGGGCCGGACATCGCCGCGATCCGTGCGCAGGTGGCCGGCTTCCTGCCCGACTACATGGTGCCCGCCGCCTTCGTCGTGCTGGACGCGCTGCCGTTGACCACCGCGGGAAAGGTGGACGAGCGCGCCCTGCCCGCACCCTCCCGCCAGGCCCCGAGCGGCGGACGCGAGCCGGGCACACCTGCGGAGAAGGCGCTGTGCGCGATCTTCGCCCAGGTGTTGGACCTGACCTCGGTCGGCGTCGACGACAGCTTCTTCGCACTGGGCGGCCACTCCCTGTCGGCGACGCGCCTGCTCACCCGGATCCGGACCGTGCTCGGCCGGGAGACGGGCATTCGGACCGTGTACGAGGCACCGACCGTCGCGGCCCTGGCCGCCCGGCTCGGCACGGCCGGCCCGGCCCGGCCCGCACTGGTCCCGGCGGTGCGGCCCGACCGGATCCCGCTGTCGTTCGCCCAGTCCCGACTGTGGTTCCTTCGACAATTCCAGGGGCCGGTCGCCACCTACAACGAGGGCATGGGGCTGCGTCTGCTCGGTACCTTGGACGTCGCCGCCCTGCGCGCCGCGCTGCGCGACCTGGTGGGCCGGCACGAGGTCCTGCGCACCGTGTTCCCGGCCGACGACGGCCATCCGTATCAGCACGTGCTCTCCGCCGACTCGGTCGACCTCGACCTGCCCGTGGTGCCGATCGACCCGGCCGACCTGGCACAGGACCTGGCCCGGGCCACCCGGCGGGCGTTCGACCTGGAGTCGGAGATCCCGCTGCGCGCGCGGTTGGTCGCCCTGTCGCCCAGTGAACACGTCCTGTTGCTGGTGATGCACCACATCGCCGGCGACGCCTGGTCGTTGCGTCCGCTGTTGGCTGATCTGGGCCGGGCATACACCGAGCGCGCCGCAGGACGGGACCCCGGCTGGGCGCCGCTCCCGGTCCAGTACGCCGACTACACCCTGTGGCAGCGGAACCGGCTCGGCTCGGCGGCGGATCCGGACAGTGTCCACGCCGGACAACTGGCCTACTGGCGGCGGGCCCTGGCCGAGCTGCCGCAGGAGATCAGCCTCCCGTCGGACCGGCCCAGGCCCGCCCTGCCCTCCTACGCGGGCGACTCGGTTCCGCTGGAGATCCCGGCGCACGTGCACCTGGGGTTGGTGAACCTGGCCCGGGCACACGACGCGAGCACGTTCATGGTGCTCCAGGCCGTGCTGGCCGTGCTGCTGTCCAAACTCGGAGCCGGCGATGACGTCCCCATCGGTGCGCCGGTGGCCGGACGTCTGGACGACGCGCTGGAGGAACTGGTGGGGTTCTTCACCAACACCCTCGTGGTGCGTACGGACCTGTCGGGAGATCCGACCTTCACCGAGTTGCTCGCCCGGGTGCGGGAAACCTGTCTGGACGCCTACGCCCACCAGGACGTCCCCTTCGAACTGCTGGTCGGCGACCTGGCGGTGGAGCGTTCCCTGGCCCGGCATCCCCTGTTCCAGGTAGCGCTCGTGCTGCGCAACACGCGCTCGGGCGAACTGGTGCTGCCCGGCATCGAGGTGCGCCCCGAGTCGGTGTGGACCGGCATGTCCCCGTTCGACCTGGTGGTGGAGTTCGACGACGAGTCCGCCGGGTCGCAGGGCCCCACCGGACTGAGCGGCGCCCTGCTCTTCGGCACCGACCTGTTCGACCGGAGCACCGCGTCGTCCATCGCGGACCGGCTGCGGTGCCTGCTCGCCCAGGTGGTGAGCGAGCCCACCCGCCGGATCGGCGCGTTCGAACTGTGGGCGCCCGGCGAGCGCGAGCGGGTGGTGCGGGACTGGAACGACACGGATCACCCGGTCGTCGCGACCACGCTGCCGGCCCTGTTCGAGTCCCGGGTCGAGCAGGGCCCCGAGCGCATGGCGGTCACCGCGCCCGACGGGAGCATGACGTACCGCGAGTTCAACGCCCGCGTGAACCGGCTGGCGAGGCTGCTGGTGGCCGCCGGGGTGGGGCCCGAATCCGTGGTCGCCCTGGCCGTGCCGCGCTCGCTCGACCTGGTGGCGGCGGTGTGGGCGGTGCTCAAGGCGGGTGCGGCGTACCTGCCGCTGGATCCGCAGTATCCGGCCGAGCGGATCGCCTTCCTCCTCGACGACGTCCGGCCGGCCCTGCTGCTGACCACCATGCGCACGAGTGGCGAACTGCCGCCCGGCGTCCCGCGCCTGCTCCTGGACGAGCCGCGGATCGGCGCCGCGGCGGCCGCCGAGTCGGCCGACGACCTGCGCGACGACGAACGGACCGGGCCGTTGTCGGCGCTGCACCCGGCGTATGTGATCCACACGTCCGGCTCGACCGGCAGGCCCAAGGGCGTCACCATGGGTACGGGTGCGATGGTGAACCTGGTGCAGGCGCACGCCCGGTGGGTCCGGCGGGAGCGGACGGGCATCGGCGGTCCGGTGGCGCAGTTCGCGGCGATCAGCTTCGACGTCTCGGCCTGGGAGATCATCGAGACCCTCACCTCCGGCAGGCACCTGGTCGTCCCCGACGACGAGGTCCGGCGCGACCCGGCGGCGTTCACCAGATGGCTGGACAAGCACGAGGTGGAGCAGTTCTGCGCGCCGAACGTGATGGTGGAGGCGGTGTGCGAGGCGGCCCCGGCCCAGGGGTTGGCGCTGCCGGCACTGCGCGACATCGGACAGGGCGGCGAGGTGCTGCGACTGACCCCCGGGGTCCGGGAGTTCCTGTCCGCGCGGCCGAAGGTGCGGCTGCACAATCTCTACGGCCCCACCGAGACGCATCTGGTGACCGCCTTCTCGCTGCCGGCGGACCTGACGCACTGGGAGTCCTCGACCGCGCCGTTGGGAACGCCGATCTGGAACACCCGGATGTACGTGCTGGATCGAACCCTGCGGCCGGTTCCGCCGGGGGTGACCGGTGAGTTGTACATCGCCGGCGCGGCCCTGGCCCGCGGGTACTGGAATCGTCCCGGCCTGACCGCCGACCGGTTCGTGCCGAACCCCTTCGACGGCCCCGGCGAGCGCATGTACCGCACCGGCGACCTGGTGCGCTGGTCCGGCGACGGTCGGCTGGACTATGTGGGCCGCGTCGACGAGCAGGTCAAGGTGCGCGGGTTTCGGATCGAGCCCGGAGAGGTGGAAGCGGTGCTCGGCCGGCACCCGGACGTCGACCGGGTCGCGGTCGTCGTGCGCGAGGACCAGGCGGGAGAGAAGCGGCTGGTCGCCTACGTCGTGCCGGCCGCGGGCACCCGTCCGGACCCGGTCGCGCTGCGCCGCTTCGTGGCCGAGTCGGTGCCGGACTTCCTGGTGCCCACCGCGGTGCTGATCCTGGCCGACCTGCCGCTGACCGTGAGCGGCAAGGTCCATCGCCGGGCGCTGCCCGCCCCGGACTTCGCGCAGTTCGCCTCGACCCGGGCACCGGCTACACCGGAAGAGGAGGCCCTGTGTGCGCTGTTCGCGGACGTACTGCGACTGGAGCGGGTCGGACCGGACGACTCCTTCTTCGACTTCGGCGGTCATTCGCTCCTGGCCACCCGACTGACGAGCCGGATCAGGACCGTGCTGGGCATCGACGTCGCCGTGGGCGCGGTGTTCGAGGCGCCGACGCCGGCGGCGCTGGCCGCCCGGGTCAAGGGCACGAAACGTTCGCGCCGGCCGGCGTTGCGGCGGATGCCCCGCCCGGGGCCCGCGGCCGAAGAACGGAGCGACGGCTCGTGATCCACTCGGACCGCACCCACCTGGGGTACCGCCGATGATTCCGCTGTCGTACGCGCAACACCGGATCTGGTTCCTCAACAAGCTGGACGACGGGACGGGCTACCGCATCCCGTTGGTGTACCGACTCGTCGGGGAGCCGGACGTGGCGGCGCTGCGGGCCGCGTTCACCGATGTCCTGGCCAGACACGAGAGCCTGCGCACGGTCTTTCCCGAGTCCGACGGCGCCCCCCGCCAAGTGGTCCTGGAGGACTCCGCGGCCTGGCCCGTCCTGGCGGTCGAACGAATTCGGCCGCCGGAACTGCCCGGGGTCCTTCGAGCCGCGGGAGCGCACGTCTTCGACCTCACCACCGAAGCGCCCGTGCGGTTCACCCTGCTCTCGCTTCGACCGGACGAGCACGTCCTGCTGATCCTCCTGCACCACATAGCGGCGGACGGCTGGTCGCGAGAACCACTCCTGCGCGACCTGGCGACCGCCTATGGGGCGCGGTGCGCGGGGCGGGCGCCGGGCTGGGATCCGCTGCCGGTCCAGTACATCGACTACACCCTGTGGCAGCGTGAACTGCTCGGCGACGAGGCTGATCCGAACAGTCTGATCAGCGAGCAACTGGCCTACTGGCGCGGCGCCTTGGCCGGCATCCCGGAGAATCTGTCGCTGCCCCTGGACCGGCCTCGGCCGGCCGCGGCCTCCCATCGCGGCGAGACGATCCCGATGCTGATCGCACCGCGAACGCACCTGGCCCTGATCGAGCTGGCCAGACGGGAGCGGGTCAGTCTCTTCATGGTGTTGCAGGCCGGGCTCGCCGCCCTGTTGACCCGGCTGGGCGCCGGCACCGACATCCCCATCGGCTCGGCCGTCGCCGGCCGGTCCGACGAGGCGATGGACGATCTGGTGGGGATGTGCGTCAACACGCTGGTGCTGCGCACCGACACCGGCGGCAATCCGTCGTTCCGGCAACTCCTGGCCCGGGTACGGGAGACGGACCTGGCGGCGTACGCACGTCAGGACGTGCCGTTCGAACGGCTCGTCGACGTGCTCTCCCCCTCCCGTTCGGCGGCGTGGAACCCGCTGTTCCAGGTCATGCTCGTCCTGGAGGACCGCACCACGAACCTCCCGTACCTCCCGGGCCTGCCCGCCACCGAGGAACCGATCGACAACCCGGACTCGAAAGTCGACCTGTCACTCCACCTCCGGGAGCGACAGACCGGCGACGGCAGCCCCGACGGCCTGGAAGGCGGCCTGGAGTTCGCCCGCGATCTGTTCGACTCGATCACCGCCGAACACATGGTCGAACGACTGGAGTCGGTGCTCGCGGCCATGGCTGCGGACCCGGACCGCTCCATCGGCGACGTGGAGATTCTCCGGCCCGGTGAGCGCGGCGCCCTCCTCGGCGCGTGCCGCCCGGCCCCGGCTCGAACCCGGGAGCAGTTGCTCCCCGGGCTCTTCGAGGCGCAGGTGGCGCGTACTCCGGAGGCGACGGCACTGATTGCCGGGCAGGCACGGACGACCTACCGGGCGCTGAACGCGCGGGCCGACCGGCTGGCCCGATGGCTGACCGGCCGGGGTATCGGCGCCGAGGACATCGTGGCGCTGCTGCTGCCCCGCTCCATCGACGCGGTCGTCGCCATGCTCGCCGTGCTCAAGGCCGGCGCCGCGTACCTGCCGGTGGACCCGGATTACCCGGCCGCCCGGATCGCCTTCATGCTCACGGACTCGGCGCCCACGCTGCTCATCACCACGGGGAGCGCGGCCGGCCCGGCCGGGGCGGGCACCGTCCCCGTTCTGGACATCGCCGCCTGGCGGCACGAGGCGGCGGATACGCCGCCCGAAGCGGGACCGACCCGCAGCGCGCGGGCCGGTGTGCCGCACGAGGCGAACGCCGCCTATGTGATCTACACCTCCGGTTCCACCGGCCGCCCCAAGGGCGTGGTGGTGGAACACCGTTCCCTGGCCGCCTACGTGGAACAGGCACGGGCGGCGTATCCGAGCGCGGCCGGGTCGAGCCTGGTCCATACCTCGCTGTCCTTCGACCTGACGGTGACCGCCCTGTACACCCCGCTGGTGAGCGGCGGGCACGTGCGGTTGGACGACTTGGCCGGGCCCCACACCGGCCCGCACCGCCACTCCCTCTTGGACGTCACGCCGAGCCATCTCGACCTGATGGCGGCGATGCCGGTGGATCCCTCGCCGACCCGATGCCTGCTGATCGGCGGTGAGGCGTTGCGCGGGGAGTCGCTGGCCGGGTGGCGGGAGCAACACCCGGACGTCGTGGTCCACAACGTCTACGGCCCCACCGAGGCGACCGTGGACTGTGCCCGGTTCCGGCTCGACCCGGGCGAGCCCACACCGCCCGGACCGGTTCCCATCGGCCGCCCCCACGACGGCCTGAGCATGTACGTCCTGGACGAGCGGCTGCGCCCGGTGCCGAGCGGCGTCGCGGGCGAACTGTACGTGGCGGGTCCGGCCCTCGCGCGAGGCTATCTGGGCCGGTTCGCGCTGACGGCCGAGCGTTTCGTGGCGGATCCGTTCGGCCGGGCCGGTACCCGGATGTATCGCACCGGTGATCTGGTCCGCCTGCGCTCCGACGGCGAACTCGAATACGTCGGGCGGGCGGACCACCAGATCAAATTGCGCGGCCACCGCATCGAGCCGGGCGAAGTGGAGGCCGCGCTGCTGGCCCTGCCCGGGATCTCCCGGTGCGCGGTCGTGGTCCACGAGCGTTCTTCCGACGACAGACGCCTGATCGGGTATGTCGTCCCGACCGGTCCGGTCGCGAGCGTGAGCCCGGCAGCCGTCCGGGCGGCCCTCGCCGACGCACTGCCCGCGCCGATGGTCCCCTCGGCCGTCGTGGTCCTTGCCCAACTGCCGGTCACGCCACACGGCAAGCTCGACCGCGCCGCTCTTCCGCTGCCGGAGACCGACGCAGCGGTCGGTGACCGGCGGGCGCCACGTACCCCGGCGGAGGCGTCGCTGTGCCAGGTGTTCGCCGAGGTGATCGGCGTCGACACGGTCGGCATCGACGACGGATTCTTCGAGTTGGGCGGGCACTCGCTGCTCATGCCGCGGTTGCTCACCCGGGCCAAGGAGGCCCTGGGGCTGGAACTGACCCTGAAGCAGTTGTTCGTGCGACCCACCGTGGCGCAGCTGCTCCGGGACCAGCCCGCGACGGCGGACCTGCTCGGCCCGCTGATCCGCCTACGCGGCGGAACGGGTCTGCCGCTGTGGTGCATCCATCCGGGGAGTGGCCTGGGCTGGAGTTACGCGGGCCTGCTGCCGTACATTCCGGCCCGACACCCGGTGTACGCCCTCCAGGCGCGCGGCCTCGACGGCTCCACCGCCCTGGCCGGCAGTTTCTCCGAGCTCGTCCGGGACTACTGCGCGCGGATCGTCGACATGCAACCGAACGGGCCGTATCTGCTTGTCGGTTGGTCCTTCGGCGGAGCCGCGGCCCATGCCGTCGCGGTCCGACTGCGCGCGTCGGGGCATGCGGTCGCTCTGCTCGCCGCCATCGACGCCTGGCCGGCGGGCGCCCGTACCGATCGCGACACCGAAGAGCCCTCCGACGTCCGGCTGGTGGCCTTCGACGGCGGGGAGGCGATGGCGGCCCTGGACGAGGAGTCGGTGGCCGCGCTGCTGCGGGCCACCGGCAACAACATCCGCCTCCTGCAGGATCCGGGGATCGTCCCGGAGTTCTTCGACGGCTCGCTGCTGCTCTTCGAGGCCGCGCCCGGCGGCCGAGAAACGCAGGCCGGGCAACGGTGGCGGTCCTGCATCGGCGGGGACATCGCGGTGGTGCCGGTGGACAGCGAGCACCTGCGGATGATGCGCCCCGCGGCGGTGCGCGTGATCGGACCGGTCCTCGCCCGGGCGTTGCGATCGACGATGCCCCTGTCGCCGGCGATCAAGGAGCGGATCTGACATGTGCGGCATCACCGGGTCCATGGTCCTGCACAACGCTCGACCGACGACGGCCGAGGTACTGGAGCGGATGAGCGATACGTTGACGCACCGCGGCCCGGACGCGGCGGGCACCCTGATCCAGGACGGCGTGGCGCTGGCCTGCCGCCGGCTGAGTCTGGTCGACCTCGCCGGCGGCGGGCAGCCGATGTCCAACGAGGACGGCAGCGTCACGATGGTGTGCAACGGCGAGATCTTCAACCACGTCGAGCTGCGTGCCCTGTTGCTCGCCCGGGGCCACCGATTCGGGTCGTCCTGCGACGTCGAGGTGATCCTGCACCTCTACGAGGACGAGGGGCCCGAGCTGTTGGCCCGACTCAACGGCCAGTTCGCGTTCGCGATCCACGACCGGCGCAGGCGACAGCTCTTCCTCGCGCGCGACCACGCCGGGATCGCTCCCCTGTACTACACGGACACCGGCGGGCACTTCGTCTTCGGATCGGAGATCAAGTCGATCCTGGAACACCCCGGCGTACCGCGCGACGTGGACCTCACCGGTCTGGACCAGGTCCTCACCTTCCCCGGGCTGGTGAGTCCGCGCACCATGTTCCGCGGCATCGAGAGCGTGCGCAACGGCCACTACCTGATCGTGCGGGACGGTGTCGTCACCGACCGGTGCTACTGGGCCCTGGACTACCCCCGCGACGACGTCGCGCACCGGCCCGACGAGTTCTACCCGGAACACCTGCGTGAACTGCTCACCCGGGCCGTTCGGCTCCGGATGCGAGCCGACGTCGAGGTCGGTTTCTATCTCAGCGGCGGCCTCGACTCCTCGCTGATCGGCGCGCTGGCGTCGCAATCGGGACCCCCCGCCCACTCCTTCTCCATCACCTTCCCCGACGCGGCCATCGACGAGTCCGGGTATCAGCGCCTGATGGCGACCAAGGTGGGGTCCGTGCACCACGAGGCGGTCTTCACGGAGCAGGACACCGTCGCCGAACTCCAGCGCATGGTGCGCCATGCCGAGTGCCCGGTGAAGGAGACCTACAACACCTGCTCGCTGGTCCTGTCGGCGCTCGCGCGAGAACACGGCGTCAAGGCGATCCTGACCGGCGAGGGGGCCGACGAACTCTTCGGCGGGTATCCCGGGTACCGGTTCGACGCGGGCGGGCGCGGCCCGGTGGTGTCGGGCGATCCCCTGGAGGACGCCTTCGAGGACGACCTTCGCGCCCGGCTGTGGGGCGACCCGGAGCTCTTCTACGAGCGCCGGTACCACGCGTGGCGGGACGCGAAGCTCGAGCTCTACTCCGAGCAGGCCCGGGCCGCCTTCGAGGAGTTCGACTGTCTGCACCACCCGGTCGTCGACCACGAGCGCCTGGTGGGCAGGCCGCGGCTCAGTCAGCGCTCCTATCTGGACTTCACCCTGCGGCTGTCGGACCACCTGTTGACCGACCACGGGGACCGGATGGCCCTGGCCAATTCCGTGGAGGCCCGCTACCCGTTCCTCGACCGCGCCGTGCTCGATTTCGCCACGCGGATTCCCAACCGGCTCAAGGTGGGCACGCGGGGCGAGAAGCTCGTGCTGAAACAGGCCGCAGAGGGACTGGTCCCGCCGGAGATCATCCGCCGGGAGAAGTACGGGTTCCGCGCGCCCGCGAGCCCTCGGCTGCTCCGGCGCAACGTCGAATGGGTCGACGACCTGCTGTCCCCGGCGCGCATCGCCCGTCAGGGCTACTTCGATCCGGCGGTCGTGGAGCAGTTGCGCTCGCGCAGCCTGGACGCGGGCTTCGACCTGCATCCGCACCTGGACGACGATCTGTTGCTGGTCGTCCTGACGTTCGGAATTCTGCTGGACACCTTCAACCTTCCCGGTCACGTGTGAACGCGGGTCGAGCAAAGGAAACCGCAATGGCGTTCGAACCGATCCAGTCGCTTGTCGCCCGCGCGATCGACCGCTTCCCCGACCGAGTCGCCGTACAGACCGCGCACGGCTCGCTGCGCTATCGCGAACTGGACCAACGCGTCGACGCCGTCGCGGCCGAGCTGTACCGGTGCGGAGCACGCGGCGCCTCCGTCGTCGCGGTCCTCGCCGGCGACCGGGCCGAGCTGACCGCGGCCCTGCTCGCCGTCCTGCGGCTGGGCGGTGTGGTGGTCCCCCTCGACGTGGGCACCCGGCCGGATCGGCTGGGCTGGATGCTGCGCGAGGCGGACCCCGATCTGCTGGTCGTCGGCGCCGACGACGGTGACCTCGCGGAGGAGGTGCGCGACACGTGCGACCGGGCCACCCTGGTCGATCTCGGCACGGTCAAGGACCGACCCGGGAACGACTACCCGCCCCACGTGCCGGCGCCGGACGATCCCTGCTACCTGTTCTTCACCTCCGGCTCCACCGGCCGACCCAAGGGGATCCTCGGCCGGCTGAGCGCGGTGGACCACTACATCCGCTGGGAGGCGGAGCTGCTCGGCGCCGGTCCCCAATGGCGGGTGGGCCAGCTGATCTCGCCCGCGTTCGACGCCGTGCTGCGCGACCTGCTCCTGCCGTTGAGCGTGGGCGCGACGGTATGCGTGCCGGCCGAGGACGTCCGGCTCGACCCGGTCGCCCTGTGCCGGTGGCTGGACCGGGAACGGATCGATCTGATCCACTGCGTGCCCTCGGTCCTTCGCGCCCTGGCGGGCGCGATCGACACGGTCCGGCCGGGGTTCGAGGCGCTGAAGTGCGTGGCCCTGTCCGGCGAGCGCGTGCTGCCCGCCGACGCCGCCGGCTGGTTCGACCGCTTCGGCGAGCGGATCCGGCTGCTGAACCTCTACGGGCCCTCGGAAACCACCATGACGAAGACCTTCCACTTCGTCACCGCCGCCGATGCCCGAGGCAGGTCCGTCCCGATCGGACGCCCGATGCCCGACACCGCCGTCCTGCTGCTCGACGAACGCGGCCGGGAGGTACCACCGGGGCGGGTCGGCGAGGTTCACCTGCGTACGGCCTACCGCAGCCTCGGGTACCACCGCAGGCCGCAGGAGACAGAACGCGCCTTCATCGCCGACCCCACCCGGCCCGGCGACGACGAAGTCGTCTACCGGACCGGGGACTTCGCCCGCCTGCTGCCCGACGGCACGCTCGACTTCCTCGGCCGCCGGGACCGACAGGTCAAGGTCGGCGGCGTGCGGGTGGAGCTGGACGGGGTGGAGCAGCTCCTGCGCGAGGACCCGTCGGTCGCCGAGGCGGCCGTCGTGTCGGTCGAGCCGGACGACGCCCCGCCATACCTGTGCGCGTTCGTCGAGACCGGCACCGGGACGGACTCCGAGGAACTTCGCGCTCGGCTGAGCGAGCATCTGCGCGCACACCTGCCGGACGGCGCGATCCCGGCGGTGATCGTGCCGCTGGAGCTCATCCCGCGCACCATCAGCGGCAAGATCGACCGCAAGGCGCTCACCGTGCCCGTGCGGTCCCCCGCCCGACCCGACGCGGACGCCGTCGCACCGCGCACCGCCACCGAACGCACGATCGCCGGGATCTGGGCGCGTACGCTGCCGGCCCCGGTCGACGACGTGCACACCCGGTTCTTCGACGTGGGCACCTCGCTGGCCGTGATCTCGGTACTGGCGCGGCTGACCGAGGAGTTCGGGGTGTCCGTCCCGCTGGCGGACTTCCTGGCGAACCAGACGATCGAGGGCCTGTCGAACCTGGTCGAGCGCTTGCTGCTCGCCGACGACGACGACGCCGACGACCTCTTCGGGAGCTGACATGACCGACCAGCCGCTGGACGCCGAGCAGATCGAGTCCGTCGAACGCCGGGTGCGAACGGCCGTGTTGGACCAGGACGGCGTCCTCGACTGCGCCGTCGTGTTCAACGAGGCCGACCCCGCGGCAGCGGGCGCCCGCGCCTGTGTCCGGTGCGGGATCAGCGCCGCGTACCCGGGACTGCGCTTCGACCCGGACGGCGTCTGTTCGCTGTGCGCGCGCTACGCCGCCCATCGATCGGCGATGCACGCCTACTTCCGTGACCCGCGGGAGCTGGCGCCGCGGCTGCGCGAGGCCGCGCGAGGGCGCGAATCGCACTACGACTGCCTGCTGCTGTTCAGTGGCGGCAAGGACAGCACATATGTGCTCTACCAGCTCGTGGGACTGGGTCTGCGGGTGATGACCTTCACCTTCGACAACGGGTTCATCTCGCGGACCGCGCTGCGCAACGTCGAGACCGTCACCGCCGAACTGGGCATCGAACACGTCACCGCCACCCACGCCGACCAGAAGCGGATCTTCCTGAACTCGCTCCAGGAGCACAAGAGCGTGTGCAACGGGTGCTTCCGCTCCCTCCTGGACCTGAGCACCGAACTCGCGCACCGGCGCGACATCCCCACGGTGGTCACCGGGCTCTCCCGCGGCCAGATCATGGACGAGCGGCTGTCCTGGTTCCACGAGCAGGGCATCTTCGACGTGGCCGAGATCGAGGAGAAGCTGCGGCTGGGCCGGGAGGTGTACCACCGGGCCGCGGGCACGGTCGACGCCGCCGCGGTGAACGCGGTCCAGGTCGTCGACTACTTCCGCTACTCGGCGGTGACGAAGGAGGACGTGCGAGCCTTCCTGCGCGAGCGCTCGTCGTTCTGGGCGCAGCCCACCGATACGGGGTTCTGCAGCTCGAACTGCATGATCAACGATGTGGGCACCTACGTTCACGCCGCGGAGCGCGGTTTCCACAACTACGAAGCGCCGACCCGCTGGGAGGTACGGCTCGGGCATCTGGACGTCGCCGAGGCGGACGCGGAGCTGCGGGCCCCGGTGGAAACCGCGCAGGTGAAACGGATGCTGGCCAGGATCGGCTATCCGGACCCGGCCGACGCCGACCGGACGGGCGCCCGGCTGGCGGTCTACTACGTCGCCGACCGAAGCGCGTCGGGCGACCGGCTCGCGGCCGCGGTGGCCGATGCCCTGCCGCCCGCACTGGTACCGGCGCAGTGGGTGCAGGTGGCGGAGATCCCCAGGGTCGCGGGCGCCGTGGATCAGTGGGCTCTGCGCGGGATGCACCGCCCGAAGGCCCCGGGCTCGCGGGGCGGGGGCGTCACCGCGGACGCGGATTCCGATCGCTCGGTCGCGGTCCGTCCGGTGCAGCGTCGGATTCTCGATCGGGATCCGGTCTGGGCGGCGCACCGGGCCCGAGCCCTGTTCCTGACCTCGGAGTCTGGTTTCCCGGTCGCCGACCTGAAGCGGGTGTGGCTGCAACTGCTGCTGCACCACGAGGCGTTGCGGCTGCGGTTCGGCCACGGGGATCAGGGCTGGCGGCAGTCCCGGGGCGGCCTCGGCGGTGCGGTCCACGTCTCGCGGGTGGACCTCACCGGCCAGGACCCGGGCGCGCAGGGGCAGGTGCTGCGTCGGCTCACCGACCGGATGCGGGGCCGGCTGCACGTCGATCGGGGTCCGCTGCTGCGGGCCGCGGTGGTCGACCGGGGCACCCGGCCGGCGGGTCTGTTGGTCGTGGTGCACGAACTGGCCGCGGATGTCGAGTCCTGGCGGGTGCTGTTGGCGGACCTGGCCCTGGGGCTGGGACAGCTCCAGGCGGGCTCGGACGTCCGGTTGCCGCCTGCCGCGTCGTTCCTGGACCACCCGGCCGAGCCCGCCGGCGTCGAGGACGAGGCGGGCCCAAAGGTCGCCGGGGCCGGCTGTGTCCTCCCGGGTTCGCCCGCACCCGAGCCGATCGCCGAGGAGCCGCTCGAAGCGCGCTGCCCGGTGCGCGCGGCGACGGCCCGCGACGTCGCCGCTGCGATCGCGCACGTGCTGGTCGAGGAGTTCGGCGGCGGGCGACTGGTCGCGGACGTCCTCGATCACACCACGCGCAGGCCCGCGGCACGGGTGATCGGTCCGCTGGCCGAAGCGGACCGCTGGGTGGTGACCCCGCTCGCGCGGGGAGCGAGCGTCGTACGGGTCGCGAGAACGGCCGAGCCGGCCCCGGTGCGCTACGAACACTTCGGCGATCCGGCCGCCGCGCTGCTTCCGTCGGGGGTGTCCTGGACGCTGCGCGACACGGTGTGGCGGGACTTCGCCGGGCCGGGGCACCCGGGTGACACCGATGCGACGATCACCGGTGTCGTCGACGCCGGCGAGCTCGTGCTCACCTGGTGGTGTCCCGACTCCGTGGGCACGCGGCTGGCGGCGGCCCACATCCCCGAGCGCGTCGCGCGGCGGCTGATCGGGGAGCAGGCCGGCTGAGGTGGCGCGCTCACGCACCCTCGGTGTGCTCGGTGGGATGGGACCGGCGGCGACGGCGGAGTTCCTGCGGCTGCTGGCCGTGCGCGTCGCGGCCGGCAGCGACCAGGAGCACCCCCGGATCCTGATGCTGTCCGAGCCGGGCATCCCGGACCGGACCGCCGCGCTGCTCAGGGGCGACGACGCACCGCTCCTGCCGATCCGGCAGGCACTGTTCACCCTTGCCGGCTGGGGCGCGGAGCTGCTCGCGGTGCCCTGCAACACCGCGCACGTCTACATCGATCGATTCCGCAGCCGACTGCCGGTGCCCCTGGTGCACATCGTGGAGGCGAGCGTGCGGGCCGCCGAGGTCGCCAGTCCCGACGGGGCCTGGTTGACGGCGACCGCGGGTACCGTCGCCGGCGGCATCTATCAGCGCTATGCGCAGCACCGGGGATACCGACTCCTGCTCCCCGACGAGGCGCTCCAGCAGCGCATCCACGCCGCCACCGTGCTGGTGAAGGCGAACCGGCTGCCGGCTGCCGGCACGACCCTGGGTTCGGCGGTCCACGAGCTGCTGCGCATTCGGTGCCTGCCGGTGATCAGCGCCTGTACCGAACTCCCGCTCGCCTACGCGCACAGCGGGCTGCCGGCGGAATTCCAGGTGTCGAGCGTCGACGCACTGGCGTCGGCCTGCGCGCACGCCCTGTACGCCCACCGCGAACCCGCACCGGGCCTGCTCTCGTCGACGGCCCGACGGGCGGTCGCCGGGTCCGGCTCCGGGTCCACGTCCGATCCTCCCGAAGGAGCACGATGACACTCTCACGCCTGTCGAAGGAACGCCGGCTGCTGCGCGAGACCGTCGCCGACTTCGCCCGCGCCAAGGTGGCTCCGGTGATCGCCGATATCTACCGACGCGAGGAGTTTCCCTACGAACTGGTCGCCGCCATGGGCCGCATGGGCTTGTTCGGACTGCCCTTCGAGGAACGCTACGGCGGCATGGGCGGGGATGTGTTCACCCTGTGTCTGGCCATCGAGGAACTGGCCAGAGTGGACTGCTCGGTGGCCGTCGCACTGTCCGCGGGCGTGACGCTCGGCGCGATCCCCATCCATCGGTTCGGCACCGCGGCACAGAAGGAACGCTGGCTCCCCGCCCTGTGCACCGGCGAGCGGATCGCCGGCTTCGGGCTCACCGAGCCCGGCGGCGGGACCGACACGGCGGCGGCCCGCACCAAGGCGGAACTCGACGGTGACGAATGGGTGATCAACGGCAGCAAGGCGTTCATCACCAACTCCGGTACCGACGTCACCAGCCTGGTCACGGTGACGGCGGTGACCGGTACCCGCGCCGACGGCGCCAAGGAGATCTCCGCGCTCGTCGTGCCGTCGGGCACCCCGGGCTTCACGGTGGCACCGTCGTACTCCAAGGTGGGCTGGTGCGCCTCGGACACCCACGAACTCGGTTTCGCCGACTGCCGGGTGCCGGCCGAGCACCTGCTCGGCGAACGCGGCCTGGGCATCGCGCAGTTCATGTCGGTGCTGGACGAGAGCAGGATCGCGATCTCGGCCGTCGGGGCGGGGATGGCCCAGGGCTGCGTGGACGAGTGTGTGCGCCATGCCAAGGAGCGGACGGCGTTCGGGCAGCGCATCGGCGCGTACCAGTCGATCCAGTTCAAGATCGCCGACATGGAGACGCGCGCCCACACCGCACGCCTGGCCTACTACTCGGCTGCGGCCTCGATGCTGCGCGGCGAATCCTTCTCGAAGGAGGCGGCGATGGCCAAGCTGGTCTCCTCCAGGGCGGCGATGGACAACGCCAGGGACGCGACCCAGATCTTCGGTGGCTCCGGAGTGATGAACGACAGCCCCGTGGGCCGCTTCTACCGCGACGCCAAGATCCTGGAAATCGGCGAAGGCACCACCGAGGTACAACAGATGATGATCGCCAGGCACCTTGGCTTGTCCTGACCCCACCGCCGGGCAGCGCCGCGACGCGTCGTCTCCCGGGTTCGCCGACCTCCCGAGTTCGGGAAGGGCCGACGCCATTGCCGGCCGGTCACCGGATCCGGACGCGCGCGGCCCGACCCCGGGAGTCCGAGGCTGCGCCGACCGCCCGGAACGTCGCGGCCGGCCACGCTCGGTCCGACCGCGACCTTTCTCGGGTGGGGTGAGTGGGTTATCCCAGTCCGCAGTCGAGGGCGGCGGCGAGCCCGAGTCCGCGCAGCCCACCGCCGAGAGCCCGAGCACGGCCACGGCCCCGATTGCCCTGCCCAGCACGGTCCCCGCCCCTCGACACCCGACAAGGACGCTCACCAGCGGTGCGAGTCCAGGCGCAGGGACCGATCGGCCCAACTCGGCGGCCGCTTCCCCGCGTCTCCCTCTCCCCGGTGAACCCCTGCCCGGACCATCCACGTCTTCGCTCGCTCCGCCGCATCTCCCTTGCGCCGGGCGGCAATTGGAGGACACGGCTCAGGCACGGGCCGTAGGGTGTGCCGATGACCGAGCCCCCGACGTGGATCGACATGCGTCTCCCACCCTTGCCCACCATGCCGCGGCAGGTACAGGTCGCCAGGTGGTGGCTGTTCGCCATGGCCGCGATCGCTTTCGCCGTCGGCGTGTTCGTCTTCGTGAACGCCGAGGGCGAGAGCCACGCGTACCGTGCGGGACGACTGATGGGCGACATGCTTGCCGCCCTCGTGGGTGCGCTGCTCGCCCTCCGATTCGCGCGCGGCACCGGAAGGACACGCGTGGCCGCGATCGTCTGCGCGGCATTGACGCTCCTCTCCGCCGTCAGGATGGCGACCGAGGGCGAATCCGTCGGCCTGGTCCAGATCGCGGGCGCCATCGTGGTCGCCACCCAACTCACCCGCACCCCCGCCAAGGAGTGGTTCGATCGGCCGGCGCCCCGGCGGGAATGACGAGCCTCGGATCGGCCACCGGGACCGCGCAGCGGGCGCCCGGCGTCGCCTCCTCCGCAGCCGGGCCGACGCCGACCGGACCCGGAACGGTCTACGGGTCGACGGTTCGACGGTTCGACGGTTCGACGGAGGAGTAGAGGCGCTTGCCTTCACGATGCCGACCCGACTGCGTGCATGGTGCAATCGAGTAGGGCTCCGGGTTTTCCGGAGCACCGCCGCTCCGCCGACCGGATCGGCTGCAGCGTCACGGGTTTTCTCGTCGTTCCACAACGCGGCCGATGAGTTTGTGGCTCCCGGTCGGTCCAAGCTCGTGACATCCGAGGAAAGGACACCGCCATGTCGGAGCTTCTCGTCGACTTCATCACCTCCCTCGACGGCCACGCGTCGGCACAGGGATGGCCCGGGTTCTGGGGCCTCGAGGGCCCGGAGTACCTCGCATGGCTCGGCGAGCAGCCCGAGGCCACCCACCTGATGGGAGCGAACACCTACCGCCTGATGTCGGGCTTCGCCGCAGGCGGGGTCCCGAAAGGCCAAGACGAGTTCAGGCCCGAGGAAGAGGCGTCCGTCGACGAGCTCACGCAGGCGTCCAAGGTGGTGTTCTCCTCCTCGCTCGAGGAGCCACTGACGTGGGCCAACTCCACGCTCGTCCGCGACGACGCCGTCGAGGCGGTCCGCGCCATGAAGTCGAGTGGCTCGGGGCTCCTCGGCACGATCGGCAGCCTCAGCCTGTGCCGGTCCCTGCTGCGAGCCGGACTCGTCGACCGCTTCCGGGTCGTGATGTTCCCGGTGATCACCGGGGCCACGGGCGAAGAACGCATCTACGACGGCTATCCGGACGTAGCCCTCGAGATGATCGAGCACCGCACCTTCGACGGCCGCATCCAACTGGTCGAGTACAAACCCCGCGTGCTCGAACACCCGCCGCTCGGCGTCCCCGCGTGACGTCGCCCGTCCGCCGGTCCGGACGGCACCGGACCCACGCCGGCGGGCGCGGAGCAACACCCGCCGGCGGGCGAACGGCCAACGTCGCGACGCCCGATCCGGGTCGCGTCGAAGGAGTGGACCAGCCGAGCGACCCCCTCGCGCAGTGGCCTCCGCGGGCGAGGTCGACGAGCGCGCCGTACGCGGGGTTCCGGGAAGGGAGGAGGCACAGGTGGGAGGGCACTGTTGCGGGCACCCGGGCCTGGGGGGCCCCCCGGGGGGGCGCCGGCCCGGGGGGGCGGTGGGTGGACGGCGGACCCCGACCCGCCCCCGGGGGCGGGGGGGGTGATAAAAAAAGTAGGAGGCGGCC
>NZ_JBHZAV010000017.1:0-94394 GCF_042754445.1 Embleya sp. NPDC059213 | reverse complement strand
ACGACAGCCCGTCCGGCGTTCGGTGTGTCCGGCGCTACCGCTCCCGGTCCCCGCGCTCGGTCATCGTGTCCGGGCCCTTGAAGGTGCCCTCCCGGGTGGTTTCACCGTTGGCCTTCCACTCCGTGGAGTGCTCGTCGCGCGCGAGCGGTGCCGGGGCCCCTTCGGGGACTTCCGCCTCGCGGACCAAGCCGACGATCCGACGGCCCGTCAGGCCCAGGCTGACCAGGCTGAGTCCGTCGAAGAGCAGGGCCAGCGAGATGAACGTGCCGATCGCGTAGCGGCTGCTGCTGGGCCATTCGGCCAGTACCAACAGACCCAGGACCAGGTCGATCACGCCGACCAGGATGGTCCAGATCATCTTGGCCGACATGCTCGCGACGCCGCCCACGATGCGGAACATGCCCGCGCCGAGCAGCAGCAGCGCCACGAACAGGGTGAGCGCCTCGGCCGCCACCTCGGGCCGGCGCAACAACACGACACCCGCCGCGATGTTGAGCGCGGAGACCGCGACCACCAGCCAGAACGCGTTCTCCTTGCGCGCCTGAATGGCCTGGACGAAGCCGACCACACCGCCGATCAACAGCAGCCAGCCGAACAACACCATCGTGGTCAGCGTGGCCACACCCACGTAGACCAGGCCGACGATCCCGCCGAGCATCAACAACGTGCCGAGCACGACCAGCAAACCGAAACCGAAGCCCTTGCCGCTGCGCCGATGCCGTCCCGCGCCGGATTCGGCGGTCGGTCCCGTGACGCCCTTCGTGCTGTCCATGGGTGCCGCTCCTCGGATCTGCCCACGCCCGCAGAATCGCGTGCCTGGTACGCCTTCCCGCTGGAAAGCGACATATCCGCACGATCGGCTGTCCGCACGATCGGCCGAGGGCGCCGATCACGCCGCCCGCACCGATCAGCGCCGGGTTCCCGGCGGCAACGACGGGGGCAGCGCGGAGCGCACCGGAGACAGTGCCGGGGACAGCGCCGGGCGCGTGGCGGGCATCGGGGTCGGCACCGACACACCCCGCACCGCCGGGCCCGGACGGTCCATCAGGCCCAGGAAGTGCCGACGCAGCCGGTACTTCTCCACCCGCCCGTTCGGCGTCCGCGGCATCCGCGTGACGATGCGCACCTGCGCCGGCCGCATGTACGCGGGCAACGACTGGACGCACCACGCGCGTAGTTCGTCGGGGTCCAGCGGTCGGCCCGGCTCGGGCTCGGCGTACAGGACCACCTCGTCCTCGTCCTCCCGGTCGGTGGGCACCCCGAACACCGCGCCGACCGCGATGTCCGGATGCTGGTTGATCAGGTCCTCGATGTGATAGGCCGACACGTTCTCGCCGCGGATCCGGATCCGGTCCACGACCCGGTCGACGAAGTGCAGCAGCCCGTCCTCCTCGTCGAACACCGCCGCGTCGCCGGTGTGGAACCACAGATTGCGGGTGGCCTCCGCAGTGCTCAGCGGGTCGTCCACGTACTCCTGCACCAACAGTCCCGGCAGATGCGGTCGGATCGCCAGGTGCCCGACCACACCGCGCGGCACCGGCCGATCGTGCTCGTCCAGGATCGCCACCCGGGCGAACGGCAGCGGCGCGCCCAGGCAGCCCTTGCGCACGATCCGCGCCCCGTCGAGCACCGGCACGCCCAGTCGGGCGCACACCTTCGCGATCGCCGCCGGCGCCAGGCCGCGGCGCAGCGCGGGCGGCGTGGCCTCGCTCGGGTCCAGGCCGGTCAGCACGGCCGCGATCGGCAGGCCGGTCTCGACCTGTCCGTAGCCTGCGACCACGGTGTCGATCCCGTACCGGCGCGCGAACGTGTGGTGGATCGGCGGCAGCGGCTGCATGAGCACCGTGCTCAGCGGGTTGTCGCGCTCGCCGCGGGTCTGGGGCGCGCCGGAGAGCCAGCCCACCATCGTCTCGGTGAGCACCGCGCTGGTGGCCCCCGCCGACGCCACGCGGCGCCAGAAGTCGACCGGGTGGAATCGGTCCCACAACGACACCCCGGCCCCCGCCCAGGCGGCCCGGGCCAGGCCCGCGAACGCGCCCTGGACCGAGTGCAGCGGCAGGTCCACGTGCACCACGTCGTCGGGCGTGGTGAGCCGGCGCAGCAGCAGCGTGTACGAGGCCAGCCAACGGTGCGGCAACACGGCGGCCTTGGGTCGGCCGGTCACCCCGGCGGTGTGCACGATCATCCCGACGTCGCCCGGATCGATCCGCACGGCCGGCGGCACCGCGCGGGCGAGGAAGTTGGCGTAGGCGATCTCCGGGTAGCCGTGCGGCGGCCTGGGCCCGACCGCGTCGTGCACGGTCAGCCGCGGCAGCCGGTTCAGGTGCGGCCGGACCGCCTCCAACGCGGGCACCAGCGCGCGTTCGGTGACCACGAGCACCGGTTGGCCGGCTTCGAGTTGCTCGACCAGCAGGTCGCCGATCGCGTCCGGATCCACCGGGCAGTACACGGCGCCGGCCTTCCAGATGCCGAACATCCACAACGCGGCGGCGTACGCGCTGCGGCAGTGCACCGCGACCCGGTCGCCGCGGCGGATGCCCGCCCGGGCCAGGTTGCCGGCGATCGTGTCGGTGGCCCGCTTGGCCTCGGCGTAGCTCAGGTCCAGGCCGTGCTCGCCGTAGTGGATGAAGACCCGCATCGGGGTGCGCACCGACCACTGGTCCAGTGCTTCGACGACCGACTCCCCGTCCGCGGCGAGTTCGGCGGCGAGACCCGCCTCGAGTTGATCGGCGGTCATGGCTGTACAGCACCCCCTGCGACGCGCGGAATCCCGGAAGGTCCCGGCTGGAGTCCGTGCGTGTACTCGCTCACACGGGGAGACGAACATATCGCCTGGGCGTGCCGATTGGGGGCCCGGGCGCGGGCTTCCTACCGGTGAGTTCAGCGCCTAGCATCCAGGCAGTCCGGTTGTCGACAGTGTGTCCGGGTCGATGGACAGGGCGTCATGACGGAGGACGGAGGCACCTGTGGTGCGAGAGCGGGGCGACGTGAGCGATACGGACAGCGAGCCCACCGACGAGCCGACCGACACGCCGAGCCACGCGCCGACCGACGAGCCCGAGCGCGAAGCCGCCGACGGGATCGACGAGGCGGGCATTCGGCGTCGGGTGGCCGATCTGGTCGCGGCGCACGATCCGACCACGATGTCCTCGGTCGAGTTCCTGGGGCACCGGTTCGACGCGGGCCTGGCCTGGGTGCACTTCCCGGTCGGGTGCGGCGGCCTGGGCGCCTCGCGGGCGTTGCAGCAGGTGGTGGAGAGCGCGTTGATCGCGGCGGGCGCGAAGACGGCCAGTGGATACCGCAATCCGATCGGCCTGGGGATGGGCGCGCCCACCATCGCCGCGCACGGCGCGGCCCGGCTGCGGGCCGAGTTGTTGCGCCCGCTGTGGACCGGCGAGGAGATCTGGTGCCAACTCTTCAGCGAGCCGGGCGCGGGATCGGACCTGGCGGGTCTGGCCACCCGCGCCGTCCGCGAGGGTGACGGCGACTGGGTCGTCAACGGCCAGAAGGTGTGGACCTCGCTCGCGCACAAGGCGCGGTGGGCGATGTTGCTCGCCCGGACCGATCCGGACCTGCCCAAGCACCAAGGGTTGACCTACTTCTTCCTGGACATGACCGCGCCGGGGGTCGAGGTGCGGCCGCTGCGCCAGGCCACCGGGCAGGCGGAGTTCAACGAGGTGTTCCTGACCGACGTGCGGATCCCGGACACGCACCGGGCGGGCGAGGTGGGTCAGGGCTGGGCGGTGTCGAACACGACGCTGATGAACGAGCGGGTGGCCATCGGCGGCGCGGCGTCGGCCCGCGAGGCGGACGCGATCGGCGCGGTCGCGCGGATGTGGCGCGACCGCCCGGAGTTGCGCACGCCGGGGCTGCACGACCGGCTGTTGCGGGCCTGGGTGGAGTGCGAGGTGGCCCGGCTGGGCAACGAGCGGATCCGCCAGCAGCTCGCGGCCGGTACGCCGGGCCCGGAGGGATCGGCGGCCAAGATCGCCTACGCCCGGCTGAACCAGGACGTCACCCGGTTGTGGCTGGAGTTGGCCGGCGAGGAGGGCCTCGGCTACGACGACTGGGCGATGCGCCGCAGCGAGTTGGGTCAGGCCACCCTCGGGGCGCGGGCGCCGGGTTACTACTACCTGCGGGCCAAGGGCAATTCGATCGAGGGCGGCACGTCCGAGGTGCTGCGCAACGTGATCGCGGACCGGGTGCTGGACCTGCCGCGCGAGCCGCGTACCGACACCAAGGTGCCGTGGAAGGAGATGCCCCGGTGAGCGAGCCCAGGATTCCGTCGTTGTTGTACGGCGAGGTCGAGGAGGACCTGCGCGCGGCGCTGCGCGAGGTGTTGCGGGATCGGTGCGGATGGCACGAGGTGCTGGCGCGGATCGACACCGAGGAGGCGTACGACGACGGCCTGTGGAAGGCGGTCGCGGCCGAACTGGGCCTGGCCGGGCTGTTGATCCCGGAGGAGTTCGGCGGGGCCGGGGTCGGGGCGCGGGAGGTCGCGGTGGCGCTGGAGGAGTTGGGCCGCGCGGTCGCGCCGGTGCCGTTCCTGGCCAGTGCGGTGCTGGCCACGTCGGCGCTGCTGGCCTGCCCGGCCGGCGAGGCGCGCGACGCGGCGCTGCGGGTACTCGCGGACGGCTCGCGGACCGCGACCCTGGCGGTGACCGCGACCACGTGGCCGGGGGCGGGTTTCCCGCTGTCGGTGACGGGTGCCCGGGACGCGGACGGTTTGTTGCTGACCGGCGCGGTGACCGGGGTGTTGGCCGCGGATCGGGCCGAGTTGCTGGTGGTTCCGGTGGTGGTGGCCGGCGAGGCGCAGCTGGCTCTGGTCGCGGGCGACGCGGCGCATCTGGCCCGGCGGGCGGTGACCTCGCTGGATCCGACCCGGCCGGTGGGCGAGTTGACGTTGGATCAGGTGCGGGGCCGGGTGGTGGCCGGGCCGGAGCACGCCGAGGCGGCGCTCGGGCACGCGCTGCGGCAGGGGGCGGCGCTGTTGGCCTCGGAGCAGTTGGGGGTGGCCGAGCAGGCGTTGGCCGAGGCGGTGGCGTATCTGAAGGTCCGGCACCAGTTCGGCCGGCCGATCGGGTCCTTCCAGGCGCTGCGGCATCGTGCGGCCGACCTGTGGTCGGACATCGCCGCGGCCCGGGCCGCGGCGCGCTACGCGGCGGCGTGCCTGGCCGAGGACGCGGCGGACGCGGCGGTGGCCACCGCCCTGGCGCAGGCGTACTGCGGCGAGGTGGCGGTGCGCGCGGCGGAGGAATGTGTGCAGATGCACGGCGGGGTCGGCTTCACCTGGGAGCACCCGGCGCACCTGTACCTCAAGCGGGCGATGGCGTCGGCGCTGCTGCTGGGCACCGCGGATCGGCATCGGGCCACGCTGGGCACGCTGGTGGACCTGCCGCCGGCGATCTGAGCGGTCCGGACACGGGTGCGGCCGGCCTCCGGGCGGAGGCCGGCCGTTCAGCTCCGCAGCATCAGGACGATCATCACGACCGCGACCGCCATGAGCACGGCCCACACCGCCGTGACGAGACGAAGGCGCTTTCCGTCCCGGGCGGCGGGGGTGTCGGTCGGACCGGGGTCCGCCGGTTGCGGGTTGTCGCTCATGTCCTGGCTGCCCTCCACGGTGCCGCGCGCGGTGTCCTCCCGTTCAGGATGACACCGCGCGCGGCCCGTTGAGGAGCCCTCGCCCCGGAATGTGGCTCAGTGTCCGGCCGGGGTGGTGGGCAGTACCGCGGTGGCGTCCGCCGCCGGCCCCGCGACCGCCGGGGCGGCCTGCGGTACCTGCTGGGCGGCGATCAGCCGGGCCAGCCAGAACCGCATGAACGTGGACAGCGAGTAGCGGATGAAGAGGGCGAAACCCAGCAGCGAGACCGGGATCGCCGACAGACCCAACGTGATCGCGTCGTTCTGGGTCAGGATCAGCGTCGTGCCGTGCGACATGAAGTAGGCGCCGATGCCCATGCCGATCCCGACCACCATCAGCCCCACGCCCAGCCACATGAGCTGGGTGTCGAGCATGGTCTTGGGCGCACGCAGTTTCAGCGCACCGACGTCGGCGGTGAACTGTCGGGTCCGATCCTGAGTGGCCGCCGGGATCGCCGCATGGCGCGGGGCGAACGCCGGTGGTGGCCCGGCCGTCGGCACCCCCTGCGGAACCGTCGGCGGCTCGCCGGCGGGCCTCGCGGGTGCGGGCTGCCCGTCGGCGTTCACGCTGTTCATACTCATCTAAGTCGTCACCTCGTGGGTCGCCGTGAGGTTGGTACGTATCCGCGGACGGCCATGTGCGATCAGCCGCCCAGGTACGCGCTGTGCAGGTCGCCGGCGATCTCGTCCGGAGTGCCGACCTGAAGGATCCGGCCACCGCTCATGACCGCGGCGAGGTCGGCGACGGCCAGGGCCGTGCGCGCGAACTGCTCGACCAGGAGCACGGTGACACCGGTCTCGGCGATCTTGCCGACCACGTCGTACAACTGGTCGACGACGAGGGGCGCGAGGCCCATCGAGAGTTCGTCGAGCAGGATGATGGCCGGGTTGGTGGCGATCGCCCGGGCGACGGCCAGCATCTGCTGTTCGCCGCCCGACATCGTGCCCGCCGCCTGGGTCCGGCGTTCCTTGAGGCGGGGGAAGATCGGGAAGACCTTCTCCTCGATCTCCTTGCGGGAGACTCCTCGGTAGGTGGCCATCCACAGATTTTCGGACACGGTGAGATTGGGGAAGACCCCGCGGCCTTCCGGGATGCTGCACAGGCCGATCCGGGCCAGGTCCACGGGTGCGGCCCCGGTGACGCACCGCCCGGCGAGGAAGATGTCCCCGCCGGTGGGCTCGTGCAGCCCGGTGATCACCTTGAGCATCGTGGTCTTGCCGGCGCCGTTGGGGCCCAGGACCGCCATGACCTTGCCGGTGGGCACCGCCAGGTCCACCTTGTGCAATACCTCGACCTGCTCGTACGCGGCGCTGACGCCGCGCAGTTCGAGCAGCGGCGGGGCGCCGGCCGGCCCGGCCGGGCGCGCGTCGGCCACGTTCAGCGTCATACGGTCTCCTGCAGGACTTCGTCGGCCTCCGCGGCGTCGGCGGTACCGAGGTAGGCGGCCTGTACGGCGGCGTTGTTGCGGATCTCGTCGCACGTACCGTTGGCGATTTTTTTGCCGAAGTCAAGCACGTGCAGCTCGTCGCAGGTGTTCATCACCAGATCCATGTCGTGCTCGACCAACAGCACGGCGACCCCGTCCGAGGCGATCTCGCGCAACAACTGGCCGAAGCCGCGCGTCTCCTCGTCGTCCTGGCCGGAGGCGGGCTCGTCCAGGAGCAGGATCTTGGGCCGGACCGCCAACGAGCGCGCCAGTTCGACCACGCGGCCCTGGCCGGTGGGCAGTTGGTCGGCGCGCACGTGCGCGATCTCGGTCAGGTTGAGCCGGTGCAGCAGCCGCGCGGAGGTGTCCTGCGGGGTCTCCTTGGTGCCGCGGTTCAGTCGGCGGTACTGGGCGGCGGCGACCTGGATGTTCTCTCGAACGGTCAACGAGCCGAACAGTTCCAGGCGTTGGAAGGTGCGGGCCATGCCCAGGCGGGCCCGGCGGTAGGGCGCGAGTTTGCTGACGTCGCGTCCGTCCATCCGGACCCGACCCGCGGACGGCGGCTGAAGGCCGGTGATCACGTTGAAGATCGTGGTCTTGCCCGCGCCGTTGGGGCCGATCAGGCCGGTGACCTTGCCCTCGTGGGCCCAGATGTTGACGTTGTTCAGGGCGGTGTGGCCGCCGAAGCGGACCGTGACGCCCTCGACCTCAAGCCCCATGACGCGCTCCAGGCAGGGTGGGTGACGATGATTCGGCCAGCGCGACCGTCGGCAGCGAGGGCATCGCGATCAGCTTGTCCAGGGCCTCGATGTCGGCGGACTTGAACCGGTTGCCGTTCAGGCCCAGTCCCTCGGGCTGCTCGGACAGGCCCGGCGGCAACTCCTGTTCGGTCCGCTGCGCCGTGAGCATCAGCTCGATCTTGACCGCGGCCGGGATACCGATCACCGCGAGCAGGATGCCGATCACGAAGGCCCAGTTGCCGATCACGTCGGTGAACCGCAGTACCACCAGGACCAGTTGGGCCGCCGCGCTGCCCGCCAGGATGAACGGCCGGCGCAGGGCGGGCTCCCATTCCGGGCGGATCTTGGCGGCGATGAAGCCGTTCGGGTTCTTGCCCAGCGCGATGCCGTTGAGGCCGATCAGGATCGTGGTGAGCTGGGCGTAGTCGGGGAAGAGGTTGGTGATCAGCGGCGTGCCCAGGAAGATGCCCGCGAACAGCGCGGCGCCCGGCGAGGTCAGGCCCGCGATCACCATCAGCATCAACACCGAGAGCCCGGCGGTGAAGTCGAAGCTGACCGGCGACAGCGTGCCGGTCGCGCCGCCCAGGATGCCGCCGCCGACGCCCGCCATCGCGGCGGAGAGGCCGAAGACGGTGAGCGTGGTCAGCTTGTGGTTCATCCCGATCGTCGCGCACGCCGCCGGGCTGTCCTTCATCGCCAGCAGCCTACGGCCGAACTCGCCGCGGCGGATCCACACCACCACGAGCGAGGACAGGGCGAAGAAGACCGCGCCGAAGATGAAGTAGGCCCGGTCGGAGGAGATGTCCACGCCCGGCCAGTCGAAGCGCTCGAAGTTGAGCGTGCCGCTGTTGAACAGGTCGATCCGGGTGTCGCCCCAGGTGAACGCGGGCAGTTGGAAGATCCAGCGGTCCAGCATGACGGCGAACGCGGCGGTGGCCAGGGCCAGGTAGATCCCGGACAGGCGCAGCGCCGGCAGCGCGACCAGCACGCCGATGCCCGCACAGATCAGCGCCGCCCACAGCAGCCCCAGCGGGTTGCCGCCGGAGCCCAGGTGCGAGACGCAGATCGCACCGATGCCCGCGAAGCCCAGTTGGGCCAGCGACATCTTCCCGGCGTAGCCCACGAGCGGGATCACCGACAGCGCGATGATCGCGAAGCCCCACATCTTGGTGCTCGCGAACAGGTCCACGGTGCCGAGGGAGTGGGCCGCGACCACCGCGCCCGCGATCACCAGGGCGGCGAAGACGAGCGAACCGGTCCAGGTCGGGCGGTGGGCGATCTCCCGGGTGCGGGAGGAGGCGTGGCCGCGCAGCCGGGAGGTGGGCAGCAGCATGATCGCCACGAACAGCACCAGCACCGGCATCGAGTCGGTGAGGCCGGCGAGGTAGGGGCCCGCGGTGGGGAAGTCGGTCTCGGTGAGGTAGCCCTTGCCGTACTCGGTGACCAGGCCGATGATCATCGCACCGACGAAGGTCCACGGCAGGCTCTTGAGCCGGCCGATCACCGCCGCGGCGTAGGCGTTGACGATCAGCAGGGTCAGCGGCAGCGCGGCGAAGGAGAGTTTGGGCGCGATCAGGATGCCCGCGAGCGCGGCCAGCATGGTGCCGGTCGCCCAGGCCAGCATGCCGGGCACCTCGGGACGCGAGCCGTTGAGCACCGCGAGGTTGCGGTCGTCGACGGTGGCGCGCATGGCCACACCGGCGCGGGTGGAGCGCAGCAGCACCCACAGGCCGATCGCGACGATCAGCGCCACGGCCAGGGTGATCAGGTCGTGGTAGGACACGCGCGTGCCGGCCATGTCCACGGACTCGCCGGGGAAGAAGTTGACCACGTTGCGCGGGGTCTGCGGGTCCCAGACCCACATCACCGTGGCGAGCAGGCTCAGCAGCACCGCGACGGTGACCATCAGGCGCGTCGTCTCCGACGTGCCCTCCAGCCGTCGCATGATGGCGAAGTGCAGGAACACCCCGAACGCCGGGGCCAGGATGCCCAACACCACGACGATGGACAGCCAGACCGGCCAGCCCCAGTCGAAGTGCAGTTGCCAGTAGGTGAACGCGGCGAGCGCGCCGGTGACGCCGTGGGCGAAGTTGAAGATGCCCGTGGTGGTGTAGGTCAGGGTCAGGCCACCGGCGGTGATGGCATAGATGCCGCCGGTGACCAGGCCGCTGATGGTGAGGATGATGAACTCGTGCACGCGCCCTCCGTTCGGGCCGGGCCGTGTCGCGGGGCGATCGGTCTCGGAGACTGGTGCGGCACGGCTCCTGACAGGTCGTCAGGGCCGTGGGGGCCGTTGGTGCCGCCCTCCCGCCCGGTGCGGGGCGGGAGGACGACGGTTTCGCCTGGTCGGACCGAGCGGGGTCGGCGGCCGACGGGTTCGGCGGTGGTGCGGGGTGTTGCCGGTGGTGCGGTGTTGCCGGTGGTGCGTTGTCGAGTGGCCGAGGATCGGCTATCGGCTCAGGTGACGTTCTCCGGCGGCGCGGCCGGCGGCGGTTCGCCTCCGTCGGCGGGCGGCGGGGTGTTCGTCTCGGGTGCCCCGGCCGGCGGGGGTGTGCCGGCGGACGGCGGCGGCGTGTTCTGCGCCGCGGGCGCACCGGGCGCGACGGCGACCACGTTGCTCGGGTCGCAGTTGAAGTACTCGGCCTTGTTCGGCTTGGTCAGCGCGGCGTCGTACTCGAAGCCCTTGGGGCTCACCTTGAGCATGGTGAAGCAGTCCGCGGCGCGTACGTCCTTGGTCTCCACGATCGGGCCGGGGGCGAACAGGCCGCCCGCGTCCCAGTTGGCGCGCTTGCCCTTGGCCAGCACGCACTCCGTGGTCAGGTCCGTACCGCACTCCTTGACCGCACTCGCCCACAACAGCCAGGAGTTGATCCCGGACATGTGGAAGAACTCGAGGTCCTTCTTCGGCTCCACGCTGTGCAGGATCTCCAGCGCCTTCTGCACGGCGGGGTTCTTGTCGCCGAGCGACTGCGGCACGAAGGTCGGGTAGATGTAGGTCTCGGGCATCTGCGAGTTCTTGGCGGAGGCGAGCGTGTAGCGGTTGTACGCCGACGCGTCGCTGACGATGACCTTGGGGTGCCAGTTCATCGCGTCCATCTCGCGGAACATCGAGGCCGAGTCCACCGCGAGCCACGTGGTGATCAGCATCTCGACGCCGGCGGCCTTCATCTTCTCCAGCGTGGTGCGGCCGGGCGGCGGGATGACGGGGACGTCTTCCTTGTAGACGACCGTGCCACCGGCCGCCTCGACGCCGGCCTTGTAGCGGACCATCGAGGGCCGCAACGAGGCGATCGCCTGGCCCAGCAGGCCGACCTTGGCCTTGACCTCGGGGTGCGCGGCGAAGACCGCCTTGTACGCGCCCACCACCGTGGTGGAGGTCGGCAGGCCGACCGCGAGGTCCTGGAGGTCGCCCTTGGCCGATTCCTCGCCGACCACGTAGGCCGGGAAAGCGCCGAGTTTGCACCCGGTGCGAGCCTTGACCCCGTCGTTGTCGAACGGGTTGCCGCCGCCGACCACCATGAAGTCGCTCTGGCAGGCCGCCGTCATGACCGTGCCGACGTTGCTCAGCGCGGCGTCGCGCTTGGTCAGCTTGATCGTGCGGCCGTTGATCCCGCCGAGTTCGTTGCACCACTTGGTGAAGCCGTCGGCCATCTCGAAGAACTCTTTGCCCAGGCCCGGTTGGGCGGCGGCCCCGGGGTCGCCGGTCACACTGACCGAGATCTCCTTCTCGGTGACGCCCCGGTCGGCCTTCTTGGTGAGCGGCTTGCCGTCGCCCTTGCCGCAGACGTCCTTGAGCGTGCCGAAGTCACCGGGCGCGCCGCCGGCGGCCGGCTTGCCGTCCTTCGTCGATCCGGGCGCCGCCGGATTCCCGGCCGCCTGCGGACCCTTGGCCACCGCGTCGTCACCCGAGCGACTACAGCCGACCGCCAACAGGAGCGGCACGACCAGCAAGCCGGCCGCCGCTCGGCGGCGCGTCCCACGCCGCCCGGCGGAAGTTGATGCCATCAGCCCTCCCGACACTTCGTTTCCGCGGGCCGGGCCGATGTGCCCGGTGCGCTCTCACGTACTTCTCCTGCGCTGTGCTCGCGTCGTTCTCGTCTTGTGCTCGCCCTGCCCCGGGCTCCGCCTGCGAGGCGTCCCTGCGACTGGATCTGACATGCCATCAGTCAATGGGCCATGAAGCAATGGCCGGGACCTTAACGGGGTGTTCCACAGGGTGCAAGGGTCACCGAACCGGCGAAAACCGCTGGCCGGCAGCCCGAGAACAGTCCATCGTGCGGCGGGGCGCGTCACTACACACGTGTCACCGTTTCGCCCGTCAGGGTCGCAATTTCATCGGCTTCGTGATGGCACTGTTATGAGGTGCCGACGATCCGTTTCCCGCGGTCCGCCAAGCGCCCCGCGCAGCGAAAAGGCGACACGGCGACACCCGTTCTCCATAAAGCGACAAGGAGTCAGCGAACCGATGCACCCGATCGATTCGACCACCGACGCACGCGAGATCGAACGAGTCCCGGCGGCGGACGGCGAACTCGTCCTGCGGCGTGCGGGCGAGCACTACGAGATCATCAGCAACGGCTGCTTTTTGATGGACACGCGCGCGGGCGCGTCGGAGCGGCTGCTGGTGCGCACCGCGCTCGACGCGCTCGGTGACGACACCGGACTGCGGATCCTGGTCGGCGGACTGGGCGTCGGCTTCACCCTGCGCGAGGCACTGACCGACCCCCGGGTCGCGCAGGTGACGGTGATCGAACGCGAGCCCGCCGTGGTGCGCTGGGGCTCGGGGCCGCTCGCGCCGTTCTCCGGCCACGCCCTGACCGACCCGCGCGTGAGGGTGATCACATCCGACCTGGTGGCGTGGGTGCACTCGGGTCGCACCGGGGCGGTCGCCGAGCCCGCCGGGCGGGAGTCGGATGGGCGCTTCCACGCGCTGTGCCTGGACATCGACAACGGGCCGGACTGGACGGTGACCGACGGCAACGCCTCGCTCTACGACGACGCGGGGCTGGCCGCGCTGCAGGCCCGGTTGTTGCCGGGCGGAGTGTTGACCGTGTGGAGCGCGACGGCGAGCCCGGCCTTCGCCGACCGACTGCGGCGGCGGTTCGGCCGGGTGGGCGTGCATGAGGTGCCGGTCCCGCGCGGGGAGCCGGACGTGGTGTTCGTCGCACGCGAGGGGTAGCGGGTCGCGGCGCCGGCAAGGGATGGCGAGTCGGCGGTGGTGCGGCGGCCCGGGCGTGCGCGAGATGTAACTGACACGACGTCAGAGAAACTTGCGTGTGTCATCCAACTGCTGCCAGCATGCGATCGACGGCTGGTGAAAGGGTGGACATGCACGACGACGAGGCGGATTCGCCCGTATCCAACACTTCGGGCGAACTGCGCGATCGCAGCGAACTCCGGGACGTGGTGCAGATCTACGCCCACGGCGCCGACCGCCGCAAGCCCGACCTCGTCGCCTCGATGTTCACGCCCGAGGGCCGCCTGGTGATCCACCGCGACCCCGGCTCCACCGAACCGCCGGCGGTACGCACCGGCCGCGCCGCCATCGCCAAGGCCCTCACCAGCCTGGACCGTTACCTGGCCACCACCCACCTGATCGCCAATCAGCTCGTCGCCTTCGAGCCCGGCGGCGATCGGGCGAACGCCGAGACGTACTGCACGGCGCACCACATCTACGAATCCTGCGGGGTGCGCCGCGACCGGGTGATGTCGATCCGCTACCTCGACACGTTCGTGCGCACCGACGAGGGCTGGCGCATCGAGACCCGCACCCTGCACTGCGACTGGGTCCAGGACCGGCCGCTGACCGCATGAGCGCCGGCACGAAGGGGGCCGCGCGCACGCCGACCAGGCGCCACGGCCCGACGATGATCCTGGTCGCCCTGTCCTTCGCGGCCACCACGATGGCGGTCATGCAGACCGTGGTCTCGCCGATCCTGCCGCAACTGCAGAACCGGCTCGGCGTCTCCAGCTCGGCCATCGCCTGGGTGCTCACCGGCAACCTGCTCGCCTCGGCGGTGGCCACGCCGCTGCTCGGCCGCCTCGGCGACCTGCGCGGACGCAAACGATTCCTGCTCTACGCGCTGGCGGCGGTCACGCTCGGCTCGATCCTCGCCGCGTGCACCACCTCCTACGTGATGCTGATCGCCGGCCGGGTGCTCCAGGGCATGGGCGGCGGCGTGGTCCCGCTCGCGCTCAGCGTGGTGCGCGACGAGTTCCCCAAGGAGCGCTCGGCGGGCAGCATCGCCACCATCGGCGCCACGATCAGCGTCGGCGCCACCTTCGGCTCGGTGATGACCGGGCTGATCGCCGACCGCTGGGACTACCACCTGCTCTTCTGGCTCTCCGCGCTGGTCGCGGTGGTGTCCATGCTGATGGTGTGGCGGGTGGTGCCGGACACCGCCGAACGGCGCTCCGGCCATGTGGACCTGGTCGGCGCGCTGACCCTGTCCGGCTGGCTGGCCGCGCTGCTCGCCGCGGTGAGCATGGGCAGCCGGTCCGGGTGGGGCGATCCGCTGGTGCTCGGTGGGCTGATCACCGCCGCGGTGATGTTCGCCGCCTGGATCGGATGGGCGCTGCATCACCCCGAACCCCTGGTCGACCTGCGGGTGATGGCCCGCCGGCCGGTGTTGCTGGCCAACCTGTCCGGGGTGTTCACCGGCATGGCGATGTACGGCTCCTCGCTGCTGTTCCCACCGTTCATCCAGGCACCGTCGGCGCTCGGGTACGGCTTCGGCAAGTCGGTGCTGATCGCCGGGCTGATCATGCTCCCGGGCACGATCGGCAACCTGGCGGCGGCACCGGTCGCGGCCCGGATGACCAACCGGTACGGGCCCAAGCCCGCGCTGGTGCTCGGACCGCTGCTCAGCGGCACGGCCTTCGCGCTGCTGATGCCGCTGCACGGGCACTGGTGGGCGTTCTCGATGGTCGGCGTGTTGTTCGGCTTCGGCCTCGGGCTCGCCTTCTCCGCGATGCCCGCGCTGATCAACGACCACGTGCCGGCGGACATGACCGGGGTGGCCAACGGCATGAACGCGGTGCTGCGCACGGTGGGCGGGGCGACCGGCACGGCCGTGCTCGGCGCGATCCTGAGCGCGTCCCTGGTCGACGCGGGCACCGCTCGGGCGGCGGGCGTCGCCCAGGCACCGGAGCTGGCCGGCTACCTGATCTGCTTCGGCATGCTGGGCATCGGCTGCCTGCTCGCGGCGCTGCTCGCGTGGTCGATCCCGAGCGCGCGCCGAACGGCGCAACCGGTGCGGGTGACGGCCGAACCCGACCGGGTGCAGGCGACCCGATAGGCAAGACTGCCCGGATGATCGGGAACGAACGAGACACCGCCCTGGCCGAGGCGATCGCGCTGCGCGAGGGGGGTCGGGTCGAGGAGGCCCGGGCCCGCTTGGTGCCGCTGGTCGAACGCCACCCGGGCGACGCGCGGATCGCCTACCAGGCGGCGTGGGCGCACGACGTGCTCGGCCTGGAGCGCGAGGCCGTGCCGTTCTACGAATGGGCGCTGATCGGGGACGGCCTGACGGCCGAGGAGCGACTGGGCGCGTTCCTGGGCCTGGGCAGCACGTACCGTGCGTTCGGCGCGTACGACAAGGCGGTGGCGATCCTGCGTCGGGGCCTCACCGAGTTCCCGGGCGACGCGGGCCTGACCACGTTCCTGGCCATGGCCCTCTACAACGCCGGCGACGCCAAGACCGCGATCGAATCCCTCCTGCGCGTCATCGCCGACACCGGCGACGACCCCGGGCTGACGCCTTACCGCAAGGCCATCGAGCTCTACGCGACCGACCTGGACGCCACCCACGGCTGACCCGGTCGGCGCGCCGTCCGGCGCTTGCCGCGCCGGCGCGTCCACGGCGTGGGCGGCGCCCACCGTGCTCACGGCGCTTGCGAACAACCGAACGGGCGACGCCGACGCGCCCGAAGCGGCGTGGGCCGCGGGATCGAGGGAGTCCCCTTGAATGCCCCTATTTCGGTTGCCGAGGCGATTCCCGGGCGGCCATGGTTCAGCGGTGCCGCCGAGTAAACGACACGGCACGGAAGGGACATCGTCATGACCTACCACATCGGGCCGTTCGCCGGCCGCACGGCGTTCACCGCGATCGTGGCCGTGCCGGCCGTCCTCCTGCTGGTCGGCGCCTGCAATGGGGACGGCAAGAACTCCGCGCGCGTCTCGGCCACGGCCACGGCCACGGCTTCCGCATCCGATTCGGTGTTCGCACCACGCACCGCGAGCGCGACGACACCCGTCTCGACCAGGACCCGGGCCACCGAATCCCCGTCCGCGACGAGCCGCGCGACCCGGACCTCCGAATCCTCCGCCACGCCGGAGAGCACCAAGACGGCCTACGACAAGGGCGAATGCCTCAGCGGCAGGATCAGCACGGGCGGGAGCCAGGAGAAGCTGATCACGGTCGGCTGCTCGGACCCCAAGGCCAACTTCAAGGTCCTGCGCGTGTTCCCCTACATGACGGCCGGCCGGCCGTGCGACAACGTGAGCGGCGCGGACTACACGTACTCCAGCTACTGGACGCGCAACGGCATCCCGACGTACGGAAGCACGTACTGCCTCTCCGAAATCGGCTGAGCACCCGCGCCGACCGGCGCGCCGATGCCGACCAAAGTCGATCGGGCATCGCAGCCCGGTCAGCGCCGAACCCGCGACCCGCTGCCCGGGCTGCGAACGTGTCCGAGATCCGCCGTCGCCCGAACAACCCGGCAGTCGAGCCGGTCGCCCGCACGCGCCCGACCGGCCTCCCGGCCCGGACCGGCCGCGCGTGGGCGGCCCATCTCGGCTACGCCCTCGGCGCCTTGGTGCTCGGCTCGATGATCCTGGCCGCCGCGCTCCAGGAGGACGACCAGGCGCCGGCCGTCCGGGTCGAGACGGTCCTGGGCGGCGTCATGTTCGCGGCGATGTCGCTGTTCCGCCGCGGTCGGGCGACCCAACTCGCCGTGGGCCGGCCGGCCGTCGTCGGGTGGTCTCCGTCGGCCAGTTATCGCAGCATCTTGCTCCTCGGCTCGCCGGCTCGCTAACCGGCTCCCGGGAACAGCGACACGAACGCGTCCGAGGCCGCCGTCATGCCCTGGCCGAACGGCGCGTCCAGATCCCAGATCAGGAACAGCAGGAACGCGATCAGCGCGCTGAACAGCCCGGCAACGATCAACTCCGGTGCGGATCTGCGGATTTGCAGCGTGAAGATCATCCCGACGGTGACCACGGCGCCGACGATCAGGCCGAACCACACCAGCCCCGGCATCGATGAACCGGCCTGCCCACCGCGGGCCTGACGCGCGTCGTCCGCGATCGCGATCTGGTCCAGGATCGGCTGGTACATCTGCGCTTCCTGGTCGCCCTGCGGCGCGTAGTCGGTCACCCCGTGTCGCACCGTGTCGAACAACTGCGAGGCCCGATCGGAGAGTTCGCCGTGGTCGGCCATGTAGGACCACTCCTTGTGGACCACGTACTTCACGTAGGCGTCGATGTCCGCCCGAATCTGGTCGCGCACCGGCGGCGGATAGACCCGGACCCGCTCGCTGACCTCGTGCAACGCCTGTGCCTCGTGCCGCACCTCGTCCTCGGCCGCGCCCCTCCCCTCCCACACGCCCGCGATCGCCAGACCGAGCACGATCGCGTAGACCACACCGATCATCATCGTCATGTATTCGAGGACGTCCGGGGTTGCCGACGGATCGTCGTCGTCCGGCAACCGGCGCTGCTTGAGCACGACAACCGCCAGGACGACCGCGCACACCGCGGCCATCGCGAGCGCGAGTACCACCCAATGGGTCATGGATGACCTCCGGATCGAGGATTCCGATGGAGCCGAGCGGGGGGACAAACTCGCGGGAGTGGCGTCCACCGGGCCCGGGTGGCGAGCGGGCGGCGGCCCGCGACCGACGACGCGGGCGGGCCGAACCGCTCGGGGAACAGCAGGAGTCGGGTATGCCGGGCGTCAGCGCGAGCCGCCGCCCGAACCACGTGCGCCGGCCCGGCCACGCGGCTTGAGCGCGGCGCCGGCCAGGATCGCCGGCGCGGTGATCAACAGCGTTGTGGTGACGATCGACGTCCCGCGCGCCGGTGGGGCCGCCGCGGACGGTCGAGCCGGTGGGCGGCGGACCGCGATCGGTTGCAGCGGCGGTGGAGTCACGACCGGCGCACTGGTCGGCGGTGGTGTGTCGGGCGGCTTCGGCGCCGGCGGGGTCGGCCGTGCCGGTGGCGTCGACGCGGGCACCACGACCGCGACCGGGGTGGACCGGGGCGTGGGCGGCGGGGTGCGCACCGGCGTGGGTTTCGGGGGCGCCTTGGTCGGTGGCGGCGTGGGCTTGGGTTTGGTCGGTGTCGGCGACGGCTTGGGCCGACACGAGCCGTCCCGCACCAGTCGGAAGTCGACCTTCAGCCCGATCCCGCCGGTCGGTGGCCCGGTGGCCGGAATCACGTCGACCCGCACGCTCGCCCCGGGCGAAGCGCCGATCGAAACGCACACATCCACACTCGCGCCCGGCGCATGGCTGCCGCCGGTGCTCGAACCCGCCCACGCCACACCGGCCGGAGCAACCAACAAGGCCCCCGCCCCGACCACGCACCCCCACCGGCGCGCCCGACCCCATGCGCTCATGTGAACGATCATCCGGCAGAATCGATGACTTTAGGCCGAATCTCCATCGGATTCACTCGAAAGGGTTGAGTGGCCGTCAAATACGGTCATCCTGAACGAAGTTGGCGAACAACCGGTAGGTATGCCCAAGGCTTGTAGAGGCAACTACCGGGCGCCGGGCCGCCCCCGCCCCACCCGCCCCTCAATGCGTCCGCGTCCCCGCCAACCAGGTCCCCTCCACCACGATCCGCCCCAGCGACATCGGGTCCACCACCCGCGGATCCGCGCTCAGCCACACCAGATCGGCCACGCTGCCCACCTCCAGCCCCCGCCGATCGTCCGCGAACGCCTGATACGCGACCCCGACCGTGTAGGCGTGCACCGCCTGATCCACCGTCAACCGCTCGTGCGGCATCCACCCCTCGACCGGTACGCCCTCGAACGTGCGTCGGGTGACCGCGACTTGGATGCCCTCCAGCGGCCGATGCGAACTCACCGGCCAGTCGCTCCCGAACGACACCCGCGCACCCGAGTCGACCAGGGTACGCATCGGATATTGCCGCCCGGCCCGCTCCGCGCCCACCCGCGGGATGGTCAACTCGTGCTGAAGCGGGTCGAGTTGTGCCCACAGCGGCTCGAAATTGGCGATCACCCCGAGCCGCGCGAAACGGTCCAGGTCGGCCGGGTCTACCAGTTGCACGTGGGCGATCACCGGCCGCCGATCCCGCGTCGGGTCGGTCGAGACGGCGGCCTCGATCGCGTCCAGCGCGGTCCGCACGCCCGCGTCGCCGATCGCGTGGATATGGACCTGGAACCCGTCCGCATCGAAGGCGGTGACCGCCTCGGCCAGTGCCGCCGGCGGCCAGACCGGCATCCCACAACTGTGCGGGGCATCGCGGTACGGGGCCAACATCGCCGCCGTACCGCCCTCGATCACCCCGTCCGCGAAAAACTTCACCGTCCGGGCGGACAACAACGGCCCACCCCGCTCCGCGACTTCCGCCCGCGCCGCGACGAACTCGGCGCGCTGGTCCCGCCACCGGTCCGGGTCGGCGCGAAACGCCAGGTCGGCCCGGAACGACAACGCCCCGCGCCGGGCCGCCTCGACATAGGCCGGCACCATCTCCGGCTCCACCCAGGCATCCTGAACCCGGGTCAGCCCGGCACTCGCATACGCCGCACCGGCCACCCGCAGGGCGTCGACCAGTTCGTCCACCGGCCGTCCCGGCACCCGATCGAGCACCAGATCGCACGCGTGCCACTCGCGCAGCGTGCCCAGCGCCGAGCCGTCGGGTCGCCGGACGATGTGGCCGAGCCGAGGCTGCGGCGTCGCGTCGGTGACCCCGGCCCGGCGCAATGCCTCGGTGTTGCACCACACCGTGTGGTAGTCGTACGCGCGCAGCACCACCGGTCGATCGGCCACCGCCGCGTCCAACCAACGCGCGTCGAACTCGCCGTCCGGGACCAGTGTCGGGTCGTAGCTCGCACCGACGATCCACTCCTCGTCCGGATGTTCGCCCGCCCAGCGGCCGACCTCCGCGACGATGTCCGCGACGCCGGTCAGCCCCTTGATCCGCGGTCCGAAGTGTTCGAGGCCGCCGAACAGGGGGTGGGCGTGCCCGTCGCCGAAGGCCGGCAGCAGCAGGCCCTCGCCCAGCTCGACGACCAGCTCCGCGTCGAGCGCGAGCGCGGCCGAGCCGAGCGCGACGACCCGCCCGTCCCGAACCGCCAGCGCGTTCGTGTCGCCCGCACCGGTGCGAACGGTGCCCCGGAACAGGGTCCTGGTCATGGTGCGCCCTCCGTGGCTCGAGTGGATCCGGCGCAGTCGGTCGGCGACCCTGGGTGAACTCGGGCCCCCGACCGGGCCGGACAAATTAGGCCAGCCTAGCCTTCTCCAGTGAATGTCCTCCCGACGCGGGGTCGCCCGACCGAGCGCCGAGTCCTCTATCTGGTCTCGGCCCTGTTCGTGCTCGCCGCCGCGTGTCTGCTCAGCCTCGCCGTGGGCAGCCGAACCATCGCACCCGGCGCCGTGCTGGACGCGCTCGTGCACGGCGGCGACTCCACCGACGCGATCGTGGTCGACTCGATGCGGCTGCCGCGCACCGTCGTGGCGCTCCTGGTCGGCGCGTCGCTCGGCGTCGCCGGCGCCTGCATGCAGGGGCTGACCCGCAATCCGATCGCCGAGCCCGGCATCCTGGGCATCAGCAACGGTGCCGCCACCGGCGTGGTGACCGCGATCTCGGTGTTCGGCGTGACCAGCCTGACCGGATACGTGTGGTTCGGCTTCGCCGGCGCGTTGTGCACCGGAGTGCTCGTGTACGCGGTCGCGGCGCGCGGGCGCGGCGGCGCCACCCCGGTCAAGCTCGCGCTGTCCGGGCAGGCCCTGGCGGCCACCCTCGGCGCGCTGATCACCCTGGTCCTGACCACCGATCAGGGCACGCTGGACCAGTACCGATTCTGGCTGGTCGGTTCGTTGTCCGGGCGCACCGACGAAGTGGCCTGGCGGATGTTGCCGTTCGTCGGCGTGGGCATGCTCCTGGTGGCCGGCACCGCACGCGGCCTGGACGCCCTCGCGCTGGGCGACGACGTGGCCAAGGGGCTGGGCCACAAGGTGAACCGGATCCGGGTGATCGGCGGCCTGGGCGCCACCGTGCTGACCGGCGTCGCGGTCGCCGCGACCGGCCCGATCTCGTTCGTCGGCCTGGCCGTTCCGCACGCGGCGCGCGCCCTGGTGGGCAGCGATCACCGCTGGGTGCTGGCCATGTCGGCGTTGCTCGCGCCGATCCTGTTGTTGGTCGCCGACGTCCTGGGGCGGATCATCTTCCCGCCCGCCGAGGTCGAGGTGGGCGCGATGACCGCGCTGATCGGGGTGCCGATCCTGGTCGTGCTGGTGCGCCGCAAGCCGGTGGTGTCCGGATGAGCCACCGCCCGTACGGCCATGTCCTGCTCCGCCGCCCGCGTTTCTCGTTCCTCGTACACCGCCGCTCGGCGGTGATCGCGATGGTGCTGGCCGTCCTGCTCGCGGCCGTGTTCCTGCTCAGCCTGTGCGTGGGTGTGCGGTTCATCCTGCCCGGCGACGTGCTCAAGGTGCTGTTCGGCGTCGACGAGAGCCTCGTGGTCGAGACGTTGCGGCTGCCGCGTGCCACGGTCGGACTGTTGGTCGGGTTGGCCTTCGGCATCGCCGGCGCGCTGATCCAGACGGTCGCCCGCAACCCGCTGGCCAGCCCGGACGTGATCGGCGTCTCGCACGGCGCGGCGGCGGCCGTGGTGTTCGGCCTGGTCTTCGGCCTCGGCGGACCCACCGCGACGCCGCTGACCGCGGTGGCGGGCGGCAGTATCGCCGCGTTCCTGGTGTACGTGCTGGCCTGGCGCCGCGGCCTGAACGCGCAGCGGTTCGTGCTGATCGGCGTCGGTGTCTCGGTGGCCCTGGTCGCGGTCACCAACCTGCTGCTGACCAAGGCCGACATCGTCCTGGCCCAGCAGGCCAAGGTGTGGATGTCGGGCAGCCTGAACGGTCGCGGCTGGTCGCAGGGCGAACCGCTGTTCTGGGTGCTGCTCGCGCTCGTCCCGGCGATCGTGTGGGCGGCGCGGGCGGCGCGCTCGGCCGGCTTCGACGACGACACCGCGATCGCCCTGGGGGTGCGGCTCGGCCGGATCCGACTCGGCCTGGTCGTGGTCGGCGTGTTGCTCGCGTCGGTGGCGACCGGGGCGGCCGGGCCGGTGGACTTCGTCGCCCTGGTGGCCCCGCAGGTGGCCCGCCGGCTGACCCGGACCCCGCAGGTGCCGCTGGTGTGTTCGGCCCTGCTGGGCGCGCTGATCGTGGTGTCCGCGGACATCGGCGCGCGCATGCTGATCCCGAACGCCGAATTGCCGGTGGGCGTGCTCACCGCCGCCGTCGGCGGCCCGTACCTGCTGTGGATGTTGACCCGTTCCCGTGCCGGAGGCGCCTCGTGACCACCCATCGGCTCGCCGCACGCGGGCTCACCCTCGGCTACGAGGACCGGATCGTGGTGCGCGATCTGGATCTGGAGGTGCCCGCCGGCCGGGTCACCGTCGTGGTCGGCCCGAACGCGTGCGGCAAGTCCACCCTGTTGCGCTCGCTGGGCCGGTTGCTCAAACCGGTCGCCGGCAGCGTGCTGCTCGACGGCGCGGCGCTGCGCGACCTGCCCACCCGGGAGATCGCCCGGCGCATCGGCGTGTTGCCGCAAAGCCCGGTACCGCCGGAGGGCATCACCGTCGCCGACCTGGTGGCCCGCGGCCGGCAGCCGTACCAGCGCTGGTGGCAGCAGTGGTCCGACGAGGACGAGGACGTGGTCGCCGACGCGATGCGGCGCACCGACGTGGTCGAGCTCGCCGACCGCTATGTGGACGAACTCTCCGGCGGCCAGCGGCAACGGGTGTGGATCGCGATGGCGCTCGCGCAGGGCACCGGCATCCTGCTCCTGGACGAGCCGACCACGTTCCTGGACATCGCGCACCAGGTCGAGGTGCTCGACCTGGTGCGCGAGCTGAACGTCACCCGTGAACGCACCGTGGTCGCCGTGCTGCACGACCTCAACCAGGCGTGCCGCTACGCGGACCACCTGATAGCGATGCGCGACGGCTCGATCGTCGCGCAGGGCGCGCCCGCCGAAATCGTCACGGCCGACCTGGTGCGGGACGTCTTCGGGCTCGCGTGTGTGGTCATCCCGTGTCCGGTCACCGGTGCACCGATGGTCGTTCCGGGTCGACCTCGCAAGTCCTGACCGGCGGCGACCTGTTCGCCGCCTTCGTCCTCCCGAAGGAGTTCCCGTGCCCGTCACGTCCCTGCCCCGTGTCACGGCCGTCCTCGGTGTCGCCGGCGCGCTCCTGCTGACCGGGTGCTCCGCCGAGGGTGCCGACGGCGACAAGGGTGCCAAGGCCGCGCCGGCCGACACCCGCGAGGTGCGTACCGCCAAGGGTGTGGTCAAGGTCCCGGTCGCGCCCAAGCGGGTGGTCACCCTGGACATGGGCGAGTTGGACACCGCGCTGACCCTGGGCGTCAAGCCGGTGGGGTCCGTGGTGGGCAGCCCAGGCGCCGGATTCCCGAAGTACCACGGGGATCGCACCGCGGGCATCAAGGAGGTCGGCGCGATCGGCGCGCCCAACCTGGAGGCGATCGAGGCGCTGAAGCCGGACCTGATCCTGGGCAGCCTGGTCCGCGACGCGGATCGTTACGACGCGCTGAGCCGGATCGCCCCGGTGGTCTTCTCCGAGCAGGCCGGCACCCGGTGGCAGCAGAACTTCCTGCTGGACGCGGACGCGCTGAACAAGAAGGCCGAAGGCGACCGAGTGGTGGCCAAGTTCACCGCGCGGGCCAAGGCTCTGGGCACCGCGCAGGGCGACCCCGGCTCGCTCAAGGTCAGCGTGTTGCGCTTCGTCGCGGGTCAGAACCGGCTGTACGGCAGGGCCAGTTTCGTCGGCAGCATCCTGTCCGAGGCCGGGCTGGGGCGCCCCGACGTGCAGAACGTGGACACGTTCATGGTCGAGGTCAGTGCCGAGCAGATCGAGAAGGCCGACGGCGACGTGATCTTCGTGGCCACCTACGGGCCCAAGGACAAGACGGACCACGACAAGGTGTTCGGCGGCCCGCTGTGGAAGACGCTCAAGGCGGTGCGAGCGAACCGGGCCCACGAGGTGGACGACGAATATTGGATGGTCGGCACCGGGTACACCGCGGCCGACCGCGTGCTCGCCGACCTGGAACGCGACCTGCCGAAGCGGGCCTGACGGGCACCGCCACCAACGATCGAAGGGGCAGCGATCGTCGACCCGAGGTTTCGCGGGCCCTTGGGGTGACAAACATCCAGAATGCCCTTCCGCCCATCGGGCCGGGTTCGGCCACGCGTGAGGGCGGTTCCGGCCGCGACGATCGGGGGCGCACGTGTCGGAGGTCGACGACGGGCGGGCCGGCGGGCCGGCAAGTCTCCCGAATGCGCAGCACGACGGGCAGATCGTTCCCCCGAATGCGCATCGCAACGAACTCGGCGGCACCGTGCACGGGCCGAGTGTGCAGGCGCGAACGGTGCACGGCGGCATCCACTTCTCGGTGCAGCGCCCGGAGGCCGCGGTCGTGCCGTGGCAACTGCCGCCCGGACCGCCGATGATCGATCGGCGCCGCGAACTGGACGAGCTGGACGGCCTGCTCCGCGCCGGCGACAGCCCGATCGTGTTGCTCAGCGGCATGCCGGGCGTAGGCAAGACGACCCTCGCGCTGACCTGGCTGGCCAAGCTGGGCGAGGAGTTCCCGGACGGCCGGTTGTACGCCGATCTGCGCGGGCACGGCGGCGAGGAGCCGGCCCGGTGGGCGGAGATCGTCGGCGGCTTCCTGCGCGGACTGGGCGTGCCGGCGGGCGAGGTGCCGCACGATCCGGCCGAACGGTTGGGCCTGTACCGGTCGTTGACGGCGCGCCGCCGGTTGGGCGTGCTGTTGGACGATGCGGTCACCGCGGCCCAGGTCAGGCCGCTGTTGCCGGCGGGCGCCAATGTGACGGTGGTGACCAGCCGCAGCAGGTTGTCCGGGCTGTTGGTCAACGGCGGGGTGCCGATCCAGCTCGAACCGCTGGATCGAAAGGCCGCAGTGGATCTCCTCGCGGCCACGATGAACGACCGTCGAGTCGACGAGGAGCCGGCCCAGGCCGCCGAGTTGGTCGACCTGTGTGCTCGGCTCCCGCTCGCCGTCCAGCTCGTCGCGGCGCGGCTGGCGGCGCGCCCCAACCGGCCGATCACCACGATGGTGCGGGCACTGACCGACGAGCGGGGTCGGCTGGACGCACTCGCCTTGGACGACGACCACACCGTCCGGGCCGCGCTGGACGTCTCCTATCGCGATCTGCCCGAGGCCGCCGCCCTGCTCTACCGGGGCCTCGGGGTGCATCCGGGGCCCGACTTCGGGCCGGTCGTGGCCGCCGCCGTGCTCGACACCGGCGCGGGCTGCGACCCCGATGCCGCGCAGTTCGTCCTGGAAGCCCTGGTCGATCGCAATCTGCTCACCGAGGCCGCCGACGGGCGCTATCGCTTCCACGATCTGGTCCGCCTGCACGCGGTGGCCAAGCTGTGCGATCGCCCGGACGTCGAGCGCACCGACGCGCTGCGCGCGACCCTCGACCACTACCTCGCCACGGCCACCGGCGCCGAGCGGCTGCTCGACCCCCAACACGCCTCGCTGTCCCGCGACTATGCCCGTGCCGAGGTGCCCAGGGTGGAATTCGCGGACCAGGGCGCCGCATTGGCCTGGCTGGAGCAACATCGGGCCACCCTGCTGGCTGCGATCCGGATCGCGGAGAGCGCCGACCTCCCGGCCGTGGCCTGGCAGTTGACCGACGCGCTGTGGCCGTTGTTCCTGCGCGGCAAGTACTTCGACGAGGCTCGCACGGCGCACGAGATCGGTCTGCGCGCGGCGCGGGCGTGCGCCGATCCGGCGGCCGAGTCGCGGATGTCGACGTCGGGGGGACTGTGCGAGCTCAGTGCCGGCGGCCACGACGCGGCGCTGCGGATGTTCACCGAGGCGAACCGGGTGTGCCTGGCCGCCGGCGACGCGGTCGGGGCCGCGCGCACCCGCAACTACACCGGTCTGGCGTTGTTGCGTCTGGGCCGCCTGGACGAGGCGGACGAGGCGTTCGGGGAGGCCGAGCAGCGGTGTCTGGCGTTGGGGGACACACGTCCGGCCGCGCTGGCTCGGTTCAATCGGGCGGACGTCGCGCTGCGCTCGGGCCTGCCGGACCGGGCCGTCGAGTACGCGGAGGCGGCCCGGGTCGAACTGGTCGGGGTGGGCGACGAGTACAACGCCGCTCGGGCGCGGGCGTTGATCGGCCGGGCCCTGTCGGCGGCGGGCCGCTACGACGAGGCGGACGCGCAGTCGACCGCGGCCCTGGAGGTGCTGCGCAGGCATCGGGCGGCGGTGGAGGCGGCCCATGTGCTGTCCGCGCTCGCCGAGTCGGCCGAGCGGCGCGAGCAGTTCGACCACGCGCGGGAGTTGTACGCGGAGGCGCTGGAGTTGTACGGCACGAGGCGGACCCCGGCGGCCGAGATCGTGCGCGCACGGCTGCGCGACCTCGATCCGCCGGGGTGATGTGCCGGCCGCCGGAGTGCTGCGCGAATCAGTGCGGGGCGACCTCCCATACGGTCAACGCGTGCAGGATCGAGGCGTAGACCGGCCATACCCGGGTGGTGTTCGTCCGGCGCGCGCCGCCCGGCGCCGGGGAGCCGAGCCGCACCAGGGCCAGATCCGGGCCGCAGGCGATCAGCGTGACCAGGGCGCCGGGATGCGCCGAGGCCAACTCGCGGTCGTGGTCGAGCAATCGGCTCCAGGACGGCACGCCGTCCTCGACCAAGACCACCACGTCGGCCGATTCCCCGTCGGTGTCCGGAAGTTCGGCACACCTGTGCTCGTCGACGGTGACCCGCCCGTCGGCCGAGCGGACCACCACCGTGACCGAACGCACGTCACGATCGGCCGCTGCCGCCATCGGGCGGGGTCGGGCGTCACCCGGGTCTGCCGCCTGCCCGGCGCACCCCGAGGGCCCCGTCATCGCAGCGGCCCCGGCAACTCGGCGACGCGGGCGAACGGTCGGCTGGGCGGCACCTTGAGCTTGAGGTGGCGATACATCAGCCCGCGCGTGTTCCGTCCGAAGGCGCCCGGCTGGGAGGTGATCCGGCCGGCGACCCGGGCGTAGTCCGCCCGGCGGAAGTCCTCGGGAATCCGGGAGAGTTGCCCGAGCATCGACCGGCGATGCCGGATCCGCGGCGCGAAGTCGGCCAACTCGCCGAGCGGCGAGGCCGGATCGATGTCCGCTTCCGGGTAGGTCGCCAGCGCCACCGGTGCCCCGGTGGCCGTTCCGTACAGGCTCAGCGAGCCGTGATCGCCGACCACACAGTCCGCCGCGACCAGCACGCCCCGCCAGTCGTCCTCCGGCGGGATCAGCGTCAGGCCCTCGCGCAACGACTCGGCGAGCCAGGAGCGTACCTGCCAGGCGCCGTGCCCGCTCCAGACGTTCGGATGCATCAGCGCGGTGACCCGGTAGGCGTCGCGCGGCAGTTCCACGGTCATCCGGTGCAGCAGTTCGGGGGTGCGGCCGAGCAGCGAATTGCCGCCCCAGGTCGAGGTGACCACGATGTGTCGCTGCCGAGCGCCGATCCGCAGCGCGTCGCGATAGCGCGCCCGATCCGGGCGACTGGCCGCCAGGCAGTCGTAGTCGGGATCGCCGGCGACCACGGCGGCGGTCACCGCCTCCGGGCAGGACATGCCCAGACGGGTCAACTCCTCGTGGTGTGCCAGCAGGATCGTCGCCGGCACCAACTGCCCGTCCCGGATCAGCCATTGCGCGGACATCCCGTACGTCTCGCGAGCGGCGACGGTGCGGCCACCGCGTGGGGCGGAGACCCGCTTGTTGTGCCCCGCGCCGTGTGCCATCACCATCACCGGCGCGTCCAGTTCGTGCAGTCCCCCGTGTCCGGCGGCCAACGCGAGGTCGAAGCGCATGTCGACCGCGCGCTGCCAGGGCAACGTGGTGGCCCCGAGCCGATCCAGGAATTCCGCCACGCCCGAGGAGAAGACCGTGGGCGCCATCGTGAAGAACACCTCCACCCGCAAATCCCCTTCCAGGAGCCGAACGGCCTCGATCAGGCGCTGGCCCGACGTGACGTTGTGCACCACGACGAGCACCCCCCGCGTCCCCGATCGGGTCGCCCACCGTGCCGCGTCCGGTCGGACCGGTACGGGTCTCCTGTCGCCTGCCATGATCGTCATCCATGCCTCCATGAGCGTCGTCACCACCGGACGGGCCCCGTTCCCCCGTGGCCGGGCGGTCGGTTCGTTCGGTTCGGTCGATACCGTCGATACGGTCGATACCGTCGATCCGGAGAAGCACCGTCGATACGGTGAATCACCGTCGACAACATGGACATCCCCGACTCACCGGATGAATTCCTTGCAGCCCCGCTGCAACAGGTCTGCAATGGCACCGCACGCGGGTGGGAACCGGAACGAGTCGTCACGCATAGGCGATTTCCGGTCGGATTGCCGGTGTCGCTTCTGGTGGCGCTGTGGCAGGACGTGCCACAGTGGTTGGACGACACCTCGGGACCGGGCGCGTTGGCCAGGAGGGGCTGGGGCGGGGGGATAACGCGGTGCTATCGATCCATGTGCTGGGCCCGATGGAACTGTGGGTGGACGGCGCACGGCACCCATTGGGATCGGTCAAGGAACGATGCGTATTGGCCGTGCTGTTGTACGCCGAAGGCGCGGCGGTATCCACGGACACGATGATCAGTCGGGTATGGGACGACGAACCGCCGAACAAATCGGTCGAGACATTGCGCAGTTACGTCTCCCGATTACGCAAGCGACTGCGCATCGCGGGCGACAGCGTGCAGTTGTCCACGGATTCGCGAACCTACCGACTTCGACTGGATCCGGAAGCGGTCGACTTCCGCCGCTTTCGCGCCCTGCACGAGCGGGCCAACGCGACCGAGGATCCGGCGTCCGCCGCCGATCTGTTGCGGGCGGCCGAACGGCTCTGGCGCGGACAGCCGTTCGCCGGACTGCCCGGCCTGTGGCCGGCCGTCGTGCGGGACCGGTTCGAGGAGCAGCTCGGACAGATCCACGAGCGTCGCATCCACCTGGAACTCGGGCTGGGCAGACATGCGGAAGTCGTGGGCGAGTTACGGGATCTGGCGGCCCGGCACCCGGTCGCCGAGTCGGTGGTGGCGGATCTGATGCTCGCGTTGTATCGCTGTGGCCGCTACAGCGAGGCGCTGGAGACCTATCGGCGCACCCGGGCCCGGCTGAACACCGAACTGGGCGCGGACCCGGGGCCGGATCTGGAACGACTGCACACCCGGTTGTTGCACCGGGACCCGGCGCTGTCGATCCCCACGCAGTCCCGACGGGAGTCGCCGGCCCGGGTGTTGCGGCCGGAGCCGACCACGACCGCACCCGACACGCTGCTCCGCGACACCCGGCACTTCGTCGGTCGGCGCGCCGAGTTGGCCCGGTTGTTGCGCGAGGACGACGTCGGCACCGCGCTGCCGATCACGGTCATTTCCGGTCTGGGCGGAGTGGGCAAGACATCCCTGGCCATCCACGCCGCGCACCGGATGCGGGCCGGCTACCCGGACGGCCGGCTCTACCTGAACCTGCACGCGCACGATCCGCACGAGTCGCCGGTGGAACCCACCGAGGCGCTCGGCTCGTTGCTGATCTCGATGGGCATGCCGGCGCAACACCTGGCGCCCACCCTGGATCTGCGGGCCGCGCAGTGGCGACGGGAGATGGCCGATCGGCGGGCGCTGATCGTGCTGGACGACGTGCGGGACGCCGCGCAGGTCCGCCTGTTGTTGCCGGGCAGCCCCACGTGCCGGGTCCTGGTCACCAGCCGACGCCGGCTCACCGATCTCGAAGGCGCCGGGCCGCTGCCCCTGGAGGTACCGGAAACCGCCGACGCGGCGGCGCTGTTCACCCGGATCGCGGAGGAGACCCGGAAGCTGGACGAGGGGGACCGCGCACTGGTCGAGGAGATCGTGAATCGCTGCGCGAATCATCCCCTCGCCGTGCAATTGACCGCGAATCGTTTCCGGCACCGGGCCTGGCGGGTCAGCGATCTGGTCGCGCGCCTGGCCGAGGCGCCCCGACCGCTGGACGCGATCGACGCGCCGCCGGGCATCTCGATGGCGTTCGCCCTGTCCTATGCGGAACTGGGGCCGGCCGCCCGGTCGGTCTTTCGTCGGCTCGCCCTGCATCCCGGCCCCGACCTCGCCTGGCCGGCCGCGGTGGCGGTGTGCGGCCTGGCTCCGGACGAGACCCGGCGCGGCATCGACGAGCTGGTCGAGTCGCATCTGCTGGGCGAACCCGAACTGGAGCGCTATCGCTTCCACGACCTGGTGCACGACTTCGCGATGCACACCGCACACCGCGAGGAACCGGAGCACGAACGCGCGGACGCGCTGCGGCGGGTGCTGGACCTGTATCTGGATCTGGCCGATCAGGCGGACCGGTTGGCCTACCCGCACGGGCGGCGCTCGGGCCTGCGACCGGTGCCCGCCCGCCGGGCCCGGCCGCCGTTTCGCACGGCGGAGGAGGCGGAGGCGTGGCTCGGCCGGGAACGACCCAACCTGGTGGCCGCCACCCGGTCGGCCGAGGTCGAGTCGCCGGAGCACATCCGGATGTTGCCGGAAATACTGACCCGGTCGTTGTTGAAGTGGGGGTCCTGGGAAACCGCCCGCGACCTGTTCACCGCCGCCCTGCGGGCCTGGCGCCGCGTCGACCCGCCGAACCTCCGGGCCCAGACGCATCTGCTGATCGAGCGCGCGAACATCCAATGGCGGCTGGGCGCGCACGAGGAGGCGCTCCGCGACGCGGCCGAGGCCCTCGCGCTCGCCGAGCAGGCGAAGGACCCGCACGGCCGGGCCGAGGCACTCGCGCAGAGCGGCGCGACCTTCGTGCGGGCGGGCCGGTTCGCGGCGGCCCTGGACCACCTGGAGCAGGCGCTGGCGATCCACCGCGAGATCGACGACCCGCTCGGGCGGGCCGGCGTCCTGCTGTACCTCGGGGTGGCCCTGGGCCATTTACGCAAATTCGACCGGGCAGCCGAACGCATGCTTTCGGCCCGGGACGTCTATGAATTGCTCGGCGAATGGCGCGAGACCGCCAAGATTCTTAATAATTTGGGCGAACTCTATTTCATGCAAAACGACTTCGACAATGCGGAGCGCTACTACCTGCAATCGCTCGACGTGGTCCGCCGCAGCAACGGCCTCGGCGAATTCGGCGTGCTCGATAATAATTTGGGTCAAGTCGAGTTGGCCCGCGGAAATCCGACCGCGGCGTTGGAACGCTACGCCGCGGCGATCCGGGTCTACGAGCAGATCAACGACCTCCGCAGCGAGGCCGACACGCGAATCAACGTCGGCCACGCGCACCTGGCGCTGGGCGCCCCCGGGGAGGCGCTGGAACACTTCGCGCGCGGGCGCGCGATCGCCGAGCGGATCGGCGACGCCTTGCACCGGCAACGCGCCGCCGCGGGCTTCGCGCAGGCCCGCTACGAACTGGGCGATCGCGTCGGCGCCCGCGCGGAGTACCGGATCAGCGCGGAACTGGCCCGCCACATGGGCACCGAGCTGGAGGAACTGCACGCCATCGTCGGCTTGGCACGGACGACCGAGGCCATCGACGGCGGCCCGGCCGCCCGCCCCTTCTGGTCGTCCGCACTCACCGGCTACGAACGCCTGGGCGCCCCGGAGGCAACACACGCACGGGACGCCCTTCGGCGCATCGACGACGCGGCGCCGTGAGCCCGCGGGACTCCTCGACCGGCCGACGAGGGCAAGCCACAACCACTCGGTTACATCATGAAAGTCTCGCGGAGGTTCGAGAAACCCATCATGAATGTATCGCGCATCGACATCATGAATGTCTCGTGGATGCTCGAAAGCATATTCGAATCGAAAGCGGACCCGAGCAGGTCGACCGGCAGTAGGGCGAAGAGAATCGGTGCGGAGAACATGAGCATGCCGAAGCCGTCCTGAAAAAACGAGTTCTTGGACTGGGATTCACTGCGTAGAACGTATCCCATGATCGGCCCCGCCGCACATCCTTGCGATCTTTCGGCCCCGAGTCACAAAACCCAAGACCACTACCGTTCCATCAGTCCCGACTCGCCCGAATAAATCGCTTGTTTCCCCCCACCGAACCCACGCGGGACATATCCGCTTTTCCGGTCCGTACGGCCAACGCCGCAAGCGCCTCGGGCGCTCCGCGCATCTCCCGCATGCCGGGAAAAGCATTCACGTCGATGATCGACGGCACGCCGGCCACCTCCAGGATGTCCACCCCGTAGACGTCGAGGCCGAACGCGGTGCCCACCCGACGCGCGAGCGCGGACCAGCCCGCCGGGAGGTCCTCGGGGCTGATCGGCTTGGTCTCCGCAGGGCCGTCGAGCGCGGTACGGCGCAGGCCCGCGAAGACCTGGCCGTCGACCACCCACAACTTGTGGTCCCAGCCGCCGTTGTCGACGAACTCCTGGGCCACGATGGGTTCGTCCGGCCACTCCCGGGCCAACGCACGCAACGCGTCGCGATCGTCCACGCGGGCCACCAGGTCGTCGCGGCGGCTGTGTCGGCTCTTGACCATGAGGGGGAACCTCGGATCGGCGGCGAGCAACCGGCCGGGCGAGGCGAACGCCCGGGTGTCCGGGAACGGCAGCCGGGCCGCCCAGGCGAGTTCGGCCATGCGTACCCGATCCTGACAAGCACGCGTGGCTGCAGGGGAGTTGATCACCCGAGCACCGGCCCGCTCGGCCCGCTCGGCGAACGCGAGCGCCTTGGCCGTGCGCGCCTTGAGCAGGTACACGTCGGCGCTGATCGGATGCCGATCGGTGACGGTGTCCGGATCGAGCGCCACCACCTCGTGACGCAACGTCAACAGAGCGCGTGCTTCGGCCAGCAAGGGGTGGTCGGGACGGTCGGTGACGAGGCAGATACGCAGCACGTGTGCACGCGCCCCGTCAGCCGACGTACGCGGGCGGCGCGGCGTCGACGGTGGCATTCGTACCGGCTCGCGTGGGCGTGACCACGGCCCGGGAGCGCAACGACGTGCGGGCGGCGACGCTCGGGACCGCGGCCAGGCTCGCGGCGACCGCCGCGCCGGTACCGACTCCCCGGCCTCCGGCCGCGAGATCGAGCACCGCACGGGCCACCCTCGCCACGCCGTCCGGCACACAGCGGAAGCTCGGAAAATCGTTGATGTCCACGACCATCGGGCCGTCCGGGCCCTCGATGACGTCCACGCCGAACAGATCGAGCCCGAAGGCTTCGCCGATCCGGTGCATGAGCGCGGCGACCGCACTCGACAACGGCACCCGGGTCTCTCGGACCGCGTGCCCGGGATGCAGCGGCGAGCGCCGCACCGTCGCGTGGAATTCGCCGGAAATCGCGTAGACCTTGATGTCCTTTCCGGAATTCGGGACGTATACCTGGGCCAACAACGGTCCCTCGCCCGCGAGTTCGCCGCCGAGCCGAACCAGGTCCTCCGGCGTGGACACCAGGTGCACCGCCCGTCCCGAACTACCGCCGGCCGGCTTGACCACCAACGGATAGGCATCGGCCGGGATCGAGGCGAGCAACTCGGGCACCGCGGCGAACCAGGTGACCGGCATCGGCAACCCGTGCGCCCGCGCGATCACCGCGGCCACCGCCTTGTCCCGCACCGAACGGATCGCCCGCGCGTCGTTGATCGTGGTGAGCCCGAGCGCCGCCGCGGCGTCCAACATGCTCAACCCCGGACCGCCGGAGACCGTCTTGAGCACCCACGCGTCGTGCGAACCGGCACGAATCAGGTCGGACAGCTCGATCAACGAGCTGCCGGGACGCACGACGTCGACGTGATGTCCCCAGGCGTCGAGTTGGCGGACCACGTCGAGCGGCATGCCGTCGAGGCGGTAGTGCTCCTCGACAAGGAACGCCAAGGCCATTTTCATCCGATATCCCCCCGGGACGGCCGCCGTTCCCCCATCCGGCAGAGCATTGACGGCACAGCATGCCACGCGTGCCGTGGACGACCGGCACACACCCCATCAAACGCCACGGGTGACCACCATCATGGGCCATTTGGGGGGTGATTCGTCATCAGGTCAAGAGTAGAGAGGAATCGGATCCTCCGCTCGGCACCCGGCATAGAGCAGGTCAAGGCGTACGCCGGCCGCGATGGCCCGGGACCGGGCGGGATCGGGGGCGGACGTACCGCAGGTGGTTCAGGCCGTGCGGGGCCCCGGGAAGCGGCCCGGGATCGGTTCGGCGCAACCGCCCGAGACACCGGTGATCCCGTCCAGGAGCCAGGTGATCGCGTCGGTGGGCGCCCGGTGGCCCGGCATCGGGGCGTCGAACACGTCGGCGGCGTCGATCGCCGCGAGCGAGGCGCCGAGGGTGCCGATGTGCTCGCCCGCCGCGACCACCGCGGCCAGTTCGGGCAACACCTGCACCTCCTCCACCCGCAGATGCGCGTCGACCGTCTCCAGCACCGCCTCGACGGCGGCGGCCACCATCCACGAGCGTTCCGGATCCCGGTCCAGGCTGCCGATCATCGCGGTGACCACGGTCAGGTCGTGGTCGATCCGGTGATGGTCGGCCTCCAGGCGATGGAGCAACAACCGCAGTTCCGGCCGGGCCGCCCGCAACACCGGCCACAGACAGGCGTCCTCGTACTCGTGATGGGCCATCAGGATCCGAGCGAGCAGCCGCCATTGGGCGGACAGATCGGCAACGAGCGGGCCCTCGGCGGTGGGTACGGCACGAATCCGCCCCGGCATCGGCGCGAGATCGCGGCGCAGTGCGGTGTGCACGAGCCGAATCCCGGTGAAGCGCAGGAGCGGGGAGGAGGCGGCATGGGGCACGGCGGACATGGGGCGGTTCCTTTTGCGGACGGTGCCGGCACAGGCATCCGGCCGGCGGGAGAGGGCGGCCGAGGCCGCCTGGACGCGCAAGTGTTACGCGCGTCAATCAACGTCCGATGCCCATTCGATCAACGCCGCCCGCGAGGGCGCCCCCGGGCGGACGACGCATCGGGACGCCCCGGGCGATCAGGCCCCGTGTGCCGGGGTTCGTCAGGCCCGCCAGGAGCAGTCGGCGCCCGCTCTCGGGGGAGCGCGGGCTGATCGCCCGGACGTCACCCGGCGCGACCGCCCGCTCGCGGGACCAGTGCGCACCGATCAGGCCACGCGAAAGCACGCCGCACGCGGTGATCCCGATGCCCGGCACGCGGCACGCGGCACGCGGCACGCGGCACGCGGCACGCGGCACGCGGCACGCGGCACGCGGCACGCGGCACGCGGCACGCGGCACGCGGCACGCGGCCGGGATGTCGCCCTCGATCCCGCACGAGATCAGCGAGTACTCGATCTGCACATCGCTGATCGCATGCACCCGCGTACGCACGGCGTATGAAATGCCACGCAGCAGCAAGCGTCCGCCGACGTCGACGGCGACATGGAAGCACCCGCCGACGTCAATAGGGCAGCTGACGCCCCGACGGGGTGCGCAAATCCGCCGGCGGCTGCGGCCGCGGGGAAACGGGGCGTTTGACGATCCTGATCCGCGTCATGGCCACGTCCTCCTGGTCGTCCCGGTATCCGGCGCAGTCGCCGTGGTGCGCGCGACGCGCACTATCTGCTCCTTCGATACCCACCCGGAGCCGCCGAACCCTCACCCGAAGACGAACAACCGCTACATTCCCCGCCCTTGCCCCCCACCGACCCAAAATTGAACGCCCATTCGACAACCACCCCCCGCCGCACCCCCAACTCGCGGGCAAAGACCCCCGGTTCCACCCGAACCCGCCGGCCGGCAATGGCACCCGGTCGACGATCGAAACCGGTGCCGCCGCGCCGACGAAACACGAGATCCCGCCGACCCTTTCGGGAAGGCGGGATCTCGGGAGGGTTGTTCAGTTGTGCGGTGCGGTGCGTTGGGCCGTCTCGACGACTCCCGTGACGTGGGCCGGGGTCATCTGCAGCAGGCCGCCGACCTGGTCGAGCAGTGCTCGCTCGGCGGAGCCGACGCCGCCGTCGGCCGCGGCGATCAGGGTTGCCCGGGTGAGCAGCCATTCGCGTCCCTGCGGCTGGAGTTGGTCGCCGAGCGGCACCAGCACGGGAGGCAACTCGAAGCCGGCGCCCGCGAGATCGGCGTCCAACTGCGCCACCGTGTACCACGCCACCCCGGCCTCGACGACCGCGGCGGTGGCCACCGTGCGAGCCGCCGTGGACGGCGCACCCGACACCCGCAGCATGCTCACCGCGAGCGCCCGCATCCCCTGCCCCAACAACTCGGAGATCTGCGCGCTCGTCGCACCCTGCAGCACCGTGTCGTGGAACGTCCCACCACAGGTCGTGCACTCGACGTGCGTGCCCTGCTGCTTGAACGGAAAGATCGGAATGAAGAACAACGTGAACCAGCGCCGGGCCAACTTCAGGTGATACTGCCGATCACCCCCACAGCGCGGGCAATGAAAGACGCCCTCGGAAAGCGTCTTGAATATGGACTTGAAGCCCCAAATAAGCATGTTCCCGATTCCCCGTCGTCGCAGCACCAGCCCAGCGGCCCCGATGCTCCCACACCGCGCACCCCCGTCCCCGCCCGGCACCCCGCCCCACCCGTACACGTGCAGCAATTGCCCGATTACCCTGGGTGTCAAAGACTTTCGGTGCGCGAGCGCGCGAGCCGCCGAGGGGCAATGGGTCCGGAAAAGCAAAAGAACCCCATGGACAGGGGTTCTCGCTGGTGTCCGAGGGGGGACTTGAACCCCCAAGCCCTTTCGGGCACTAGCACCTCAAGCTAGCGCGTCTGCCAATTCCGCCACCCGGACGAGTGGGCACAGGGGCGGGGCCCTGCGTGCACGGCAAGGATAGCAAGGTTCGGGCGGGCTTTGCGACACGGTTACCCGGTGGTTGGTTTGGCCGGCTTTCCGGGGTGATTTGTCGGGATCGGTCGACGGGTGTGGGTGGGGGTGTGGCTGGTGAACATCCTGGGAGGAGTCGATTCGGGAGGGGTTTCCCATGCAGCTCGGCAGGCCGGTGGCAACGGGTGTGGTGGTGGAGCGGGCGACGCGGGTCGAGGAGGAGCGGGAGCGGGACGCCGCGGTGCCCGAGGGCACGCAGGGTCGCGGGGGTGACGCGCGGGCCTCGGGGCCGAGTGTGGCGGAGGTGCCGTCGGGGGTCGCCGGGCGATGATCGGCCGGCGGCGGCTGCCCGAGGAGCGGCCGGACGTCGCGCCCGTGGGGTTCAAGGTCGCGGCGCTGTTGTTGTCGGTGGACGGTGATCGGGCGGGCTTCACCGGGGTGTCGATCGGGCGTGGCCAGGCGTACGAGGTCGAGGCCGAGGCGCGCTGTGCGTACGGGCGCCGGCATCGGCCGCCCGCGGCCCGCTGCGACTGCGGGTTCTATTGCCTGACGGCCGAGAGCGACGCGCGCGGGCTGATGTGCGTCACCGAGTATCGGCACGCGGCGCTGCTGCGGGTGGACGTACTGGGCAACTACATCCGCTTCGAACGCGGCTTCCGGTACAGCAGGCAGCGGGTCACCTCGGTGCGGGTGGGGGCCTGCGGCTGTGGCAATCCGGCCGAGCTGCTGGTCGACGCGGGTACGGGGGTCGTGGGCCGGCGCGGCCTGGTCGGCAGTTGTACCGGGTGTGCGGCCGGGCGGGTGGGGCTGTCGTTCGAGTCGTACGCGCGCCTGGCCGGGGTGCCGGTCGGCGCCGACGCGAGTCCCTATGTACGCGGCGAGTACGAGCTGGTGCCGCAACTGGTCGCCGAGGTCACGCTGCTCCAGGCCCGACTCGATCGTTGCCAGGAGCAACTCGGCAGGCTGCTCGGGTCGGATTCCTGAGGCACACGTCCGGGTATGCGCGTCGGGCACGAGTGGATCCGGAGCGGGGTCGGTGGAAGGGGCTTGCGCGGGTGAGCGGGCACGACGAGGCGGCCGGACCCGGGCTTCGGGCGCTCATGTGGGGCTGGGTGCTGTTCGTCGGCACGGTCGTATTGATCCTGGTGGACTCCACGCTCGTGCTCGCCGGCTATTGGAATGCCACCGGCGAATGCCTGGAGCGGTGGGGCTGTCGGGAACCGGCGGTCGGCCCGGCGGACGCGTCGCTGGTGGCGTTCGGCACGAGCCTGCTCGCGCTCTTCCTGGCCACGGTGTCCATGGCGCTGTCCGAGAAGGCCGGGCTGCGCGGCGTGCGGCAGTGGCTCGGTCTGGTCACCGTGGCCGGTCAGCTCATCGGGATCACGACCGTGGTCGACGCCACGGGCTGACCGGGAAGCATCTCCCGGGCCCACCTGTTCTGGCTCGTGTGACGGAAACGGCGAGTACGACGGCGACCTCCACCTCCGCCGCGCGGCGGCCCACCGACGCGCCGACGCACCCGGGCGTCCTGGACGTCGTGGTGATCGGCGCCGGCCAGGCGGGCCTGTCCGCGGCCTACCATCTGCGCCGCTCCGGCCTGTCCTTCGTCGTACTGGACGCCGACGACGGGCCGGGCGGGGCCTGGCGGCACCGGTGGCCCACGTTGTTGATGGAGGCCGTGCACGGGATCCACGAGCTGCCGGGCCTGCCAGTCCCGGGGATCGATCCGGCGCGGCCCGCGTTCGAGGCGCTGCCGGAGTACTTCGCGACCTACGAGCGCGCCTTCGACCTGGACATCGTGCGGCCGGTCACGGTGACGGCCGTGCGCTCGACGCGGGGCGGGTCGACCAACGGCGCGTCGCCCGGAGGCGCGTCGCCGGAGGCGGCCTCCCCCGCCGACCGAGCCGGCGCCGACCTTCTGCTCGTCGAGACCGACCGGGGCACCTGGACCGCCCGCGCGCTGATCAACGCGACCGGGACATGGCGCCACCCGTTCGTCCCCTTCTACCCCGGCGCCGCCGAGTTCCGCGGCCGGCAGTTGCACACCGCGGACTATCGCGGACCGGCCGAGTTCGCTGGGCAACACGTGGTGGTGGTGGGCGGAGGTACGTCCGCCATCCACGCGCTCGCCGAGATCGCCGAGGTCGGCACGACCACGTGGGTCACCCGCCGGCCGCCGGTGTTCCGGGACGGCGAGTTCAGCGCCGAGGTCGGGCGCTCCGCGGTCGCCCGGGTGGAGGAGCGGGTTCGGGCGGGGCTGCCGCCGGAGAGCGTGGTGGCGGTAACCGGGTTGCCGCCGACGGCCGCGGTGCGCGCCGCGCGCGAGCACGGCGTGCTGACGCGACTGCCGATCTTCGATCGCATCACCGCTGCCGGTGTCGCGTGGGCCGACGGTTCCTCGGTACACGCCGACGCCATCCTGTGGGCGACCGGATTCCGGGCGGCGCTCAGGCACTTGGCGCCGCTGGACCTGCGCGAGCCCGGCGGCGGCATTCGCATGGAGGGTACACATACCGCGCGTGACCCGCGCATCCACCTTGTGGGGTACGGTCCTTCGGCGAGCACGATCGGTGCCAACCGGGCCGGCCGTGCCGCCGTGCACGACCTGAAAGCACTGCTCTCCACCAAGAGCACCGCTCACCTCGCGGCCTGACTCGGGCCGGACCGCAAGTCCCGTGCGCACAGCGCCACACGGCCCGCACACGCACACGCAGCCCCACCGCTCGGCACCACACGCTCGGGCACCACACGCTCGGCCCCACAAGCAACACCGCAGACACAGCACCGATACACGGCACGGCATACGCAACACCGATACTCGGCACCGCATACGCACAACACCACACGCACCACCAGCACGCACCCGCACACGATTCACCGCACGTGGCCGCACACGATTCACCGCACGTGGCCGTAGAAAATGCATCACCGTACGTGTCGAAGCGCCCGTCGACGTCACTCTCCGCACCTGCAAAGGATCTTGCGCCGGCGACGCCGATGCGGCATAACAATGATCACGCAACGGGTGGGAGACCAGGTGCCGCAGGATGTGCTGTTCTCGATACCGTTCGAGGCCCCGATCAGTCCGTACCTGGACCAGGCCCGGAGCCGCCATCTCGACTGGGTCCGCGCGCGCGGCCTGATCCGCACCGACGCGGGTCTGCGCCAATACACCTCCTGGGACCTGCCGGAGGCGGTCGGCCGCACCTACCCGCACGCGTCGGCCGACGACCAGTACATGCTGATGAACTGGTTCTCGCTGGCCTTCCTCATCGACGACGACTGCGACGACGACGGCGACGACGATCCGGACGCGGCCCCCGAACGCCCGGACCGGGTGGCGGAGATCGCCCGCGAACTGATCACCATCCCGTTCCGCGAACCCGGCACCCCGCCCGATCTGGTCTCCCCGATCACCCTGGCCTGGTCCGAGGTCTGGGCCTCGATGTCCGACGGCACCTCGGTGACCTGGCAGAACCGCTTCGCGGCCAACTGGGCCCGGTTCCTCGCCTCGCACGCCTCCGAACTGCGGCTGAGCGCCTCGCCCACCGTCCCCGCGTTGGACAGCTACCGCGTGATGCGCCGCAACACCGCCGGCATCCCGCACTCCCTCGACGCGATCGAACGCAGCCGCAGATTCGAAGTGCCCGCCCAGATCCAGGCGCACCCGCTGATGCGCCGACTGCGCGAGGCCGCCACCGACACCATCGCGTACATCAACGACATCCAGTCGCCGGGCCGTCAGGGCCGCCGGGTCGCCTCGCACAACCTGGTCGTGGTCCTGCGCGCTCGCCTCGACTGCTCGTACGACACCGCGCTGCGCGAGGCGACCAGGATGACGTACGAACAACTCGACACCTTCATGACCCTCCAGGCGTACATGCCCCAGATCTGCGGCGAACTCGGCCTGGGCACGACCGAACGCACGGCCGTGGAGATGAGCGTCGAGGGCATGCGCAACTGGATCCGCGGCTACTACGACTGGGGCCTGCGCTCCGGCCCCTACACCGCACCGGACGCGCCCCCGGACGAACCCGCACACGGCTACGCGGAGGACGCGCAACACCCGGCGACCGTGCACCTGCGCACTCGCTAGGGTCTCAACGGCCGTACGCGCGCCCGGTTCCGCCTCATCCCGGGCGCCGGCCGCCGCTCACCATCCGACGCGCGTCGCCCCCGGTCCTGGTGGCGAGCTCACTGCGGCGGTCCCGGATCCGCGTGCGCGGCCCGGGCCATCCACCCCTGGGTCTCGATCGAGATGACGTTCTCGCATCGCTCGACGAAACGCGCCTCCTCGGCCGGATCCAGCGGCATCCGCGCCGTGCGATCGTCGCGCAGCCGGCGCAACTGCTCGGCCGTGCGGGCGAACGAGATCAGATTCTCCTGGTACCGCACGCCGTACCCGTAGAGCATCACCGAAGCCGAGACCGTGGTGACCACCGGCACCCAGGCCCCGAGCCGGTCGCCGCCCGCCGTGCCCGCCACCACCGCCAACGCCATACCGGTCAGCGCCAACACGAACTCGGCGAACTGAATCCGGACCAGGCCACGCCGCATCCGCACCACCCGGTCGCGGTAGTAGCCGTCCGCCTGGCCGTCGACCCGCTCGCGCACATAGCCGTCCACATCGCACACGGTCGGCGGCGTCGGATCCATCGCCGGGTCCAACTGCGGCAGTTCGGCCAGCAGTTCGCTCGCCTCGTCCTCGAAGGAGGCGCGACGCGCGGACAAGGCCGCCCGGCGCTGGGCCTCGCCGCCGCCGTACGGATCACTCGACGTCAGGTAGAGGTAGACCTCGCTCTTGAGGCCCTCGGCGACCGACCGCAACCGCGTCCACGCCTCGATCCGGGCCGGCTGCAGCCGCAGCGACGTCACCAGCGGGACCAAACCCACACCCAGCGCGCCGATCAGGGACAACACCTTGCCCGGATCGCCGTGCACCTGCGTGCCGGCCGTGGCCAGTATCGCGCCGCTCACCCCGAGCACGAGTCGCACCAGCCGCCAGCGCTGCACCGACGCCTTGGCCGCGGAGGCCGCGAGCGACCAGCGGCGCTGGGCTCGCCAGGTCTGGGCCAACACCGGATCCGTACCGACGGTCACGCGGGCCTCCAGGGCGGGTTCGATCGTTCCGGGTGTCCGGCCAGGCGCATCGCCCGGCCGTGTGTACGTTTCAACTCTCCTTCACCGGACGGCGTCAACGGAGTCAGTTCGGTGACCTCGATCGAACCGCACACGCCCGCGCGGTCGGTGACGAACAGCAGCAACAACAGTGGGAAGACCGACCGCAGTTCGCGGATCAACGTGGCATCCGGCAGATGTCGGATGACCACCACGATCGGCCCGGTTTCCTGCGCGTGCGCCTCGATCACGTCCCGAAAACCGTCCTCGCCCTCCAACTCCGGGTCGTGATAGCCGTCGTAGTCCAGATAGCCGGCCACCCGGTCCCGGATCGCGGCGATCAACCCCACCGTCACCCCGGCTCCGGCCGGCATCGTGACCTCCAGGTGCGGCCACGGACGCGGGTGTCCGCTCGCCCGGAGCAGGTAGGCCCGCAGGGTCCCGCCCCGAGTCGCCGCGAGCACCGCGACCCGCCCGCCCGCGCGGGTGCGCAACTCGCCCAACTGCGCGGCGGCGATCGTGGGCACCCGCGCGTACACGACGCTGAGGTCGGCCACCGTGCCCGCCGGATCCGGCCGCAACACCGGCAACACCTCGCCCAACGCCCGTACCAGCGGGTCGGGTTCGCGCCGAGGAGCCGCGGCGCGCTCGGTCAGCAGCGCCTCGCTCAACCGTTCCCGCAACACTTCGCGATCGAGCCGCTCGCGCACCCCGAGCAGATCCGCCGCAGCCCGTAACCGGTCCTCGTACGCCTCACCCAGCGCGTACGTCACCGCGTGCCGGGTGGGCGAGGAACGGTCCAGGTGCCACAGCCGGACCTGCGCCAGATCCGCATGCAGCTTGACCGGTAGCCGGCCGCCGGCGATCTCGTCGTCGGCCCAGTCGCACATGTCCGCCTCACCGAGGTGGATCGCCCGGAGCGCACTCGCCTCCAGATCCGCGCGCCGTACGTCCGGCAACTTCACCGTGATGAAGCGATACCGGGTGTCCGCCCGCCGCCTGCCGTCCGCGATGCTCGCCTCGTAGCCGACGTTCGCCGAATCCAGCGCGTGCCGGGAGAGCAGCAGCACGGTGGCCTGGCTGCCGTGCAGTTCCACCGCGATCTCCTGCTGCCACGCGTCACCGCTGCGCAGGAAGTCCTTGTCGTACACCGCCTCGAAGCCGGCCGCCCGCAACTGTTCGACCAGGACGTCGCGTGCGTCCAGGCACCGGCAGCACACCTGTCCGGGCTTGGCCCGGGTGCTGTGGCTGATGAAGATCCGCGGGCGCGGCGCCGACACCGGCACGGCGCCGCGCGGGTCGGGCAGGTGATGGATCGTCACGGGCGGCTCGCGTAGAGCTCGTCGGTGGTCAGCACGCGGAACCACCGGTATTCGTAGGGGGCGAGGGTGAGCAACGTGGGGCCGCCGCTGCGGGTCCGCTCCTGGTGCGGCGCGGCGACATCCAGCAGATCCACCAACCGGCCCGCCGGTACCGAGGGCGTGGTCAGCGCGATCACTCGCCCGTCCGGCCCGAGGTTGGCGACGCAGAGCACGTACTCCTCCTTGTACCGGCGCAGAAGCGCGACCACGTCCGCATGGATCGACGGCAATCGGATCGCGCTGCCACGGGTGAGCGCGCGCTCTCCCCGGCGAGCCCGCAACAACGCCGCAAGGCGATCCGGCGGGAGTCCGGACGGCACCTCGGCCACGGCTCGAAGTCCCGGTAGTGCCAGCGTGGCCGAGGCGATCGCCATGGCGGACGCCGGGTCGCCGTCGACGGACCCGGCGAGCGAAACGCGCCAGTTCCGGGCCTGGTTCGGTTCCACCGCCCCACCCGACCTGCCCGCCCATCGCCACGGGCGCGTCTCGCCCGCGAGCACCAGGTCACACACGCCCTCGGCGATTCCCCGGTCGCTCCCGCTCCACGCACCGTGGTCGAGCACGAGGACCTGTCCCGGGTGGTCGTCGACCAGCGTCCGCAACCCGCCGAGAAACCCCGCCGAGGGCACCGGAATCGACCCGGCGGCGCTTCCCGCAGGCCCACGCTCCGGCACCAACACCCGCGCCCCTGCGGCTCCGGCCGCGAGCAACTCCGCGCAGTACCGCAACAATCGGGGAGTATCGACCTCATCGGGGCCGACGACCACATCGGCCAGGACTCTGATCCCGGCCGCCCGGGCAGCCCGAAACAAGGCGGGTGCCGTCGAACCGACCACACCGTCGGGAGCGAAGGGCAGGCACACACAGCCGATCCCGAACCGCCGAGCCGTCTCCAGGTCGTCCTGCGTCAGGTCCATGGGCATCGTGCCCACCAGGGTGTCCCGCAGCCAGTCCCTCTTCGCGTCGACCGTTCGACGAGGCGTCAGCAGGAAGGTGCGGCCGTCCTCGGCCCTCAGCTCGACCGGGCCACCCCGCCCGATGATGCCGAATGCGAAGGGGCTCGGCGCGGAGACATGTACTGCCGAGAACGGCAGTCGCCGCTCCTGTAGACGATCGGGGGCCGGCTCACTGCTCCACTTGAGCAGCCGCCCGGACACGTCCACGGCCAAACCCGAGCGTCCGTCGGGATGTGCCGCGAGTGAACGAATCTCCCGAGACAGCTCGGGTCCCCGAATGGCGTAGCTGGATGCGGACGTCAGGCTCACGACCAACTCCGGCCCCGGCCTGGCGAACACGAGGGGGTAGCCGGCCACCCCTCCGGACAGGGCCGTGATGGGGCGCTGTTCGGTTCCCGAGTCGTGCATGGGCGAACCGCCGTCGACGTGGACGAACTCCAGGTGCCCGTCGGCGAACGCGACCACGACTTGCGACGACTGCGCCGGTGCCCAGAGCCGAGGGTTCGGCCCGGTCGATCGGGACAGGATCCTCGGTGGTTCGGACGGGGCATCCGGACGAACGGCCCAGATCCCGCGTTCGTTGGCCAGGATCACCTCCGGCCGACGGCCCGTCCTCCGCGGTGGCACCACCACCGCGTCGTGAATTCTTCCCAGGCCGGACACCCTCGAGACCTCGGCTCCGCTATAGCCGACCACCACCAAATCCCCGTGGGAGCTCAGGAGTACCGTGCCGGTCGCGTGGTCGACCCGCAGCAGTTCCGGGGTGCCGATCAACCCCACGGTAACCGGCGTCACGTTGCCGAAGATCAGCAGGTCCGTGTCGTTTCCGATGCGCCGCAGCACCGCCCGCAGACCGCCGTCCGCGAGCGCTGCCGAGCCGCCGAACACCACCTCGACGCTGCGTAGTTGCGCAACAGACCCGGGCTGCGGCCGAGTGGAGTACGCCTCGTCGACCAACTCGGCGAACACCGCGACCGCCACCCGCACCGTCTCGGCCGCACCCACCTCCACCGCGTACCCACCCGCACCGGCTGCCCCCGCCCCGGCCAACTCCACCCACACCCGATCCCCACCCGGCACTTCGAGCACCCGCGCGCCCGGCGCCGGTGGGCGGCTGAGGGTCAGCCCGTTGTCGTCGAGCCATACGCCCAACTCCGTATGGCCGCGCACCGCCGCCCGGGCCGCCGCGACGCCGGCCGGGCCGTGCCGGTCGAGCACCCACTGCGGCGGGTCGACGGCCAGCCGGGTCGCCGCCGAGATCAGCAGCGTACGGGCGAGCGCGTCGGTCGCGAGCACTCCGGGCAGCCTGGGCAGGAAGTGCACCAGCCAGCGGGACAGATCCTCGGCCGCGTCGTCATCGCCGGCATCGACCGCCAGGGCCGCCGCGAACCCGGCCAGTTCCGCGTCCACAACCGCCGCCGCGTCCGGCCCACCGGCGTCCGCCAGCGCCAACCGCGTATAGCGCCGCACCAACTCGGGTGCGTGCCGCTGCATTTCCTCCGTCAGAGCGTGGACCGCCCGTCGGCGCACCGGGTTCCGAACCAACTCGTGCCGCAAACCCGCCGCATACAGCGGATCGAGCACGACCGCCCGCGCGTCGGCGGACTCGACCAGCGGCGAGAACCACAGGTCCGCCTCCAGCCCGGCCGCACTGGCCGGGACGAACTCCAGCCGGGCCCGCCGGACGAACGCCGTCGTGGCGTGCGGAGCCAGACACAGGGCTTGGGCGAGCGTGTACAGCAGCGGATCGTCCACCGCCAACCGGCGCAGGAAGTCGAGTTCCGCCGCGCCGGGCTCGGCCCGCCCGCCGACCACCGCGTGCCCGCCGACGACCGGGTCCGGATCCGTCACCGGATCGCCCCTACCCGCACTCGTCGGCTCTCCCGCCAGGCCGCGCGAATCGAGGTCCGCCGATCCAGCGACACCAGGGCCACCCGCCGCCGCAGCGTCCACGGATGTGCCCCCGCCTCGTACGGCGTCAGGCACACCACCGGACAACCGGCCCGGTGCACCGCGTCGAGCCAGTCCCGCCATTCGGCGACGCCGGCCGCGGCGGCACCGCTGAACGGCAGTCGGCGCAGGCCCAGATCCGACACCACCACCACGGGCGTGCCCGGCGCCGGTGCCCGGTAGCCCACCCGTCCGTGCCGCCGCATCGCCCGCACACCGCGCCACGGGGTGCCCTGAAAACGCAGCACCTCGACCCGTCCGCGGCCGACCACGGCGTCCGCGAGGTCCCGCAGCCAACGCTGGTCGGCCCCGAAGGGCAACATCGATTCGCCGCCGTCCAACAGGAGTTGCAGGCCCAGTCGAGTGGTCGGCCGAGGCCGGAACGGCAACCTGCGCACCGGGGCGCCGTCGACCACCGCACGAACCAGCGCGCGTTCGTCGAGGACTCGGCCGAGCACGTCGGTCGAGGCCACCGCGAACATCACCCCCGGCGCCCAACGCACCGCCCACGGCGGCTGCGTCGGCTCCTCGCCCGCACCTGGATCGAGCAACCTCCGTACGCCCACCGCATCCGCCTCGGCCGGGCCGTCCGAATCCACCGCGCCACCCACGCCCGCCCCGCCCCGCGTCGGTCCGCGCAGCGTGAGCACCGAGCAGGCACCATCCGCCTCACCCGGGGGCGGCGCCGGGGTTCCCGGGTCCATCGCGAGTGGTTCGTCCAGGTCGGCGGGATCCGGCACGTCGTCGTCCTCCGCCGCCGGCTGTGCCGCCACGTCGGTCCCCTCCCGCGGGTCCGCCGCACCGGTCGGCCCCAGCATCCGGGCGATCTCCGCCGCCGCCGCGACGTCGGTGACCTCCAGCGCGACGATCGCCCGGACCAGGTCGCCGAGATGCACCTGCCCGCGTGCCGTGCTCACCCGTGCGGCCTCGCGCTCCCTCGGCCCTTGCTCAGTGCGACCTCCACGACCAGGTCCCAGGTGCGGCTGCCCGCGGTGACGCCCAATTCGTGGCAGGCCCGCAGGGTGTCGAGGAACTCGGCCGTACTCGGACCGGCCACCCACGCGGACTCGTTCGCGACCTTCAACAGATGGTCCGCCACCTGCTCGGCCATCGATTCGTCGTGATCGGCGCCGAAATGGCTGCGCGCGACCTTCAACAGGTGCGGCCGGTCCGGGGCTTCGAGGGACAGCAGGATGCAGCGGCGGACGAACGGCGCGGGCAGTTCACGTTCGTTGTTGCTGGTGATCACGACGAGCGGTTCGGCGCCCGGTCGCGCCCGGACCGGTTCGCCGTCCGGCCCGGTGAAGCGCAGGGTGTCGAGCGGCACCAACAGGCTGTTGGGCAGATCCGGATCGGCCTTGTCGATCTCGTCGATCAGCACCACCGACTGCGGCGCGGGCCCGGTGTGCCGCCCGTACGCGGGTTCGACGGGCCGCTCCCCCGCGCGCCGGGGCACGGTGCGGTACGGATCGAACGCCTTCCACAACACGCCCTGTACGCAGTAGGCGCCGATGGTCGGCGCGACCTTGTGGATCTGCGCGTCGTTGAGCCGGCGCAGCGCGTCGAAGCGCCAGAGCAGGTCCTCGGGTTCGGTCCGCGCGGTGATCACCTCGGTGTGGCAGACCCGCCCCAGGTGCCGCGCGACGTTCGGCGCGAGGGTGGACTTGCCCGATCCCGGCGGGCCGAGCACCAGGAGCGGTCGGCGGGTGGCCAGCGCGACGTTGACCGCGAGCACGATCCGCTCGTCGTCGAACACGTATGCGCCGTCGCCCACCGCCGCGTCGCCGTCGTCGCCGGTAGCCGGTACGGACGGAGCGGGAAGCGGCCGGAACGGGTCGAACGCCATGGCTTTGGGCACGGCTCCAGTGTGCCGTTCGAGTGACCGACCCGGTACGGATTCCGTTGCAAACGCACCCCATCCGGCCCCGCTACCGAACCGGCGGACCAGGGAGCGGACCCGGTGCCGATCCGGCCCTCGGTCTGACAGGATCCGAGCCGTGCGGATATCTCCGATCCATCTCGACGAGGACACCGCGGGCGTGCTGCGTCGCGACCTGCCGGTGATCGCGGGCGCGTTCGTGCTCACCGGCGGCGCGCTGGTCTGGCGGGTCGGCCTCCACGCGGTCCTGCCCGCCTTCCTCGCCTTCGCGTTGCTCGCCTCGGCTCTCGTGGTGTGCGACGCGCGCCTGATGCGGCTCCCCGACCCGCTGACCCTGCCCGGATACCCGGTGCTCGCCGCGCTGTTGCTGATCCCGTTCGACCGGGACGCCTACCTCCGGGCGCTGTTCGCGATGGCCGGGGCGTACGCCCTGCACCTCGTGCTCGCGCTGTGCGGTGTCGGCATCGGCCTGGGCGACGTGAAGGCCGCGGGCCTGGTCGGCCTGGTCCTGGGCTGGACGTCCTGGGCCGCGCTCGCGCAGGCACTGGTGCTGGCGTACGTCTGCGTGGGGGTGTACGCGACCGGGCTGGCGGTCAGCAGGCGCGCGGGCCGCGGCAGCGTGGTCCCGTTCGGCCCCTTCCTGCTCGGCGCCGCAATGCTCGTCCTGCTGCTTCGCGGCGCCTGATCGGGCGGGCTCGGGAGGCCGACCGCCGCGGACGAGCCGGTGGGCGGACGGCGTCCCGCGCCGCTCCGCCCACCGCCCGATCAGTCGTCCAGCAGGTCGCGGAGCAACTCGACGGTGAGCGCCTCGGGTTCCGCACCGAGGCCGGCCAACAGGCCGTCCAGCCGATCCACGTAGTAGTCCAACTCCGCGCGGTCGCCCGTGATATGTGTCGCCCGGAACATCGTGCGGTAGAGCATCTGCGACTCGGGGCACACCACCAGGCCGACCGAGCAGGCCCGCTTGGCGGCCTGCGGGTCGTGGTTGTCCAGGTGGTAGTCGGCCAGTCGGGCGGCGACGTCGACGATCTCGGCGATCATCTGCTGCCGGAACGGCTCGGCCCAGACGTAGCGGCGCGGACCCACCCCGTCGAACGGCGCGTCGCGCACTATGTCCAACGCCCGCGCGTAGTCCATCGCCACCTCGTGGCTCCCGTACAGACCGGGTGCCACCAGTTGGCGGAAGCGGAACCAGTCGCAGGCGAACCCCGGCCCGAATCCGTAGCCCCCGCCGCCGACCGCAGCCGGCAGGTGGCTCGTACCGTCCTGGGCGGTGCCCACCCAGCGGCGCAGTTGGCTGATCGCCGAGTTGCGCGCGGTGGCGGTGACACCCAGCGGCCAGACGGCGGTGTCGAGTTCGGCGAGTGGACGACCGGGGTGCAGGGCTATCCACGCGGCCAGTTCGGTCAGCCGGGCCCGGCGGCCGTGCTCGACCTCCTCGCCGACGCCGATCAGGTCCACCTGACCCAGGATCCGGATCTCCGGGTAGGTCGGCGCGAAGCCCTCCGAGGGCTGCCCGGACGCGGCCGGGGCCTCGGCGGGCGGCGCGGCGACGGGCAGCGCGACGTCCCAGGTCGAACCCACCTCCGGGGCCTCCGGCGCAGCCGTCTCGGTGTCCGGCGCGACCACCAGGAACATCCCGGAGTCCTCTACGCCGAGGCCCTCCCGCACCTGCCCCGGCGCACCCCAGTACTCGGCGGACGGCATCTCGACGCCGCCGGCGACACTCTCCGCCGGACTCGCCTGCGCGGGTCCCGGGTCGGTCGGCGCCGGTGCGCCGCGCTCGCGGCCCTGCATCAGGTCGACCTCGTCGTCCGGACCCAGTACGTGGACTCCCGAGCCGCTGAACACGTCGGCGCGAACGCCCCCGTGTCCGTTGGCGGCATGGGCCGGGTAGGCCGCGTAACCGCCCTCCGGCGCGTCCTCGACATCCCACCGCGGGGCTTGTTCTCCGGTGCTGGTCCGAGCGTCGATCGGCACTGCTGTTCCCTCGTCCGGGGCCTCTGCGGCCGCCGCCGGATCGGCCGGGTGTCCGGCTTCCTCGGCGGATGCGTAGGGGTGGTCCTCGGGATCGTCCACCCCTTCGAGTCCTGTTTCGTCCTGCCCGACATCCGACACCGACCGCTCGTCGACCAACCGGTCGCGCACGGCCGCCTGTTCGGCATCGACGGGCGCTCCGAACACCGGTTCGCCGAGGGTCGAATCCGCCGGGACCGCCGGGTCGCCCACCGTCGTCCCGGCCGCCTCGAACACCGGGTCCTCCGTCACCGGTTCGCCGTGCTGCGACGTGGCGACGACGGCTTCCCGAGCGTTCGGTTCGGCATACACCGACCCGGCACGAACCGACCCGTCGGCGGTCGGCTCCTCGAAGGATGGCGGCACCGGCGCTTCACCGCCATATGGCGGATTCGGGTACCGCGGTTCCGCATACGGCGGTTCGGCATATGACTGTTCCGGATAGCCGGGCTCCGCGCCGACCCCGGCGGTGGGCCGCGGGTCGACCGCCGACTCCCCCGCGCCGGTGGACTCGGGGTATCCCGGAGACGTCGCGGGATCCGGGCCGTCCGGACCGACCGGCGCGGGCTGGAACAACGCGGGCTCGTCGACGCGTTCGCCCGGTGTGGGGGCGTACTCGTGCGGGTCGTCGGGCAACCACGGCAGCGGCAGCGAACCGGTGTCCTCGGACGCTCCGCCACGCCGCTCGATCCGCTCCGGCGGGGCCAACGGCCGTCCGGCGATCGGGTGGATCGCGGCGCCCCAGGAGCCGGGGCCGCCCCGGCCGGCCGTGTTCGGCGCGGGAGCCGCGAAGGCCCGCTCGTCCGGCTCGGGGTCGGTGGGATCGGGCTGGTAGTAGGCGGGAGCCGCGTCGGGCCCGGCGTCCACGTCGGTCGCGGTGCCGCCCCCCATCCGGGCCGGCCGCTCCATCCCGCCGACCGCGGACCAGGCGGCCGAGGAGATGCTGCCGGCCGCTCCGGCGCCCACCTGGACCGGCTCCGGCTCGTGGTCGTCCCGCTGTCCCGGGATCAACACCTCGTCGGCGGGCACCCCGTCCAGGTCCCGGGAGACCGTGAACATGCTCACCAGCGCCTGGTACTGCGGGTCTTCGAGGCGCTGCACGTGTACGTCGGTGTTGATCCGACTCGGCGTCACCACGCCGGGCACCGTGGGCAGTCGGGTCACCCCGAGCCCGCTGAGCCAGGGCTCGGAGTGGATCGGCGCGATGATCGCGGCGGCCGCGCGCGGGTAGCTGTTGGTCAACCGCTGGATGTGCGGCACGTGTGCCTCGGTCAGCGGCTCCAGGGACAACACGATCTCCGGCGGCCAGGTGTCCGGCAGGATGCCCTTGGTCCGGGCCTGGCGCGGCGAGGTCAGCTTGGCGTCGTCGAGCAATCCGACCACCTCGTCGGACCAGGTCGCCAGTCGGCCGAGAGCCTCGTCCAACGAGTAGGCGTAGCGCAGTTGTTGCCGGCCCTCACGTTCGACGTCGCGCAGCTCGCGGCCGAAGCCGACCACCGTCACGCACAGATCGTCGCTCCACACGTTGGACAACAGCTCGACCGCCAACGCGCGCAGCACGGCCAGGTTGTCCTCACCGGATCCGTCGGTGAGTCCGACCACGCCGAGCGATTCGAGATCGATCAACAACTGCCTGCCGTCGTCGGTTTCACCCAACACCGCGAGCGCGGGGTAGGGCGCCGGCACATTGGCCGCCGCGCTGGTGTGCAGCAACTCGGCGTCCGCCGGGCAGGTCCAGTGCATGTGGTCGCCGTGCACCGCCTCGAAGGGATACAGCGGCGGGGACGGCGCGGCCAGGTGCAGTTCGAGTCGACGGTCGGTGAGCTGCACCGAGTCGATCAGCGGCAGGGTCCGCCCGGTGTCCGACATCCGGGCGCACAACGTCCGGAGCGTGCGGTCGAACAGGTCCAGGGCGTCCGGGGTTTCGGTGGCGCGCAGTTGTTGTTCGAGGTCGGCGGCCTCCGGCGCCGGCATCGCGATCCGATGGCCGTCCCGGCGGACCGACTGTTGGAGCCGGCGACGCACCAGCAGTGCGCCCAGCACCGCCGCCGCGCCCACCGCGCCCAGGGCGATGGCGCCGATCGGCACCGAATGCTCGGCGCCGCCGGTGCTCGGCGCCTCGGCCCGGCTGCCGGTGGGATTGGGGTTCTCGGACTTCTGCTTCGGCGCCTCGCTCGACTTGACGGGGGCGCTCGGCGCGGCGACCGGGTCCTGCTTGGCGATGTGCGGCGGCGTCTCGACGAACGGCTTCGGCTGCGCGGCGGGCGGTTGTTGCTGCTGTTGTTGCTGAGGCGGTTGCTGCTGAGGCGGTTGTTGGGGCGCGGGTGGTTGTTGTTGCGGCGGCAGTTGCGCCTCCGCACTGGCGGCGCCCGGGATGGACAACGTCCAGCCGGGTTCGATCGCGTTCGGGTCGGTCAGGGCCGAGCCGCTCGACTGCGGCTTGTCCTTGTTGGCGGCGAAGATCTCCGGGTAGCGGTCGCCGTCGCCGAGCAGTTCCTCGGCGATGTCCGACAGGGTGTCGCCGGGCTTGACCGTGACCGTCTGCGGCAACGCCTTCTTGTCGTCGCGCTGGGCCCCGGACCCGCTCTCGGGCGCGTGCGCGGCCTTGACCTCGGCGGGCGGCGCGGCATTCGCGGGCAGCGCCAGTACCCAACCCACCTCGACGTAGTCCGCCGCGTCGAAGCGCTGGCCGTTCACCATCACCTTGCCCTCGTTGAGCTCGGCGATCTCCGTCCACCGCTTGCCGTCGCCGAGTCGTTCCTCGGCGATAGTCCACAACGAATCACCGCGCTGGACGGTATGTGTGGGCCCGGCACTCGGCCCGGGTTCCTGGACCCGGACCGGGATTTCCTGCTCCACGACCCGGCTGGGCGCGCTCGCCACGGTGTCCGCGAGTTGTGGAGCGGCCTGCGCCTGGCCCGCCGCCAGCGCGGTACCGGTCGGCAACAGCAGCATGATGCCGCCGATCAGCGCGCCGGCCGCCTTCTGACTCCAGCCCAAACCGCGGATCCGCGGCGCGGACAGCCCTTTCACCTGGGCCGGGATCTCCACCACGACCGAAATCGCGAAACACAACCAGGCGATCCACGCGATGATTGCGAGCGCGGCGATGAAGCCGCTCCCGTCGTCGGGCGCGGTGAGGATCTTGGTGACCTCGTCCAGGCCGGGTAGTCGGCGCGGCAACAGCGTCGTGGTGGCCACGACGAGCAGCGCGGGAAGGCCGATCAGCAACGCGAGCAGCACGACGAGGCTGAGCAGGCCACGCACGAGGTCGAAGAGGAAGCGGCCGGGTCCGCGGCGCCTGCCGCGGTCGTCACGGCTGCGAGCGTGCGCCCCGGGACCGGAACCGGCGCCGGAGCGAGAGCCTTGAGTAACGGTCACGGTGCGGCCTCCGGGGCTTGAATCCCATGGACGAGCCCGGCACGGGCATGGCCTTTGACGGTGACGGTGGAGACGCCGAAGAAGGCGGCCACCTTGGTGTTGTACTCGATCGTCACATCGACGTCGATGTAGCGACCGTCGGACGTGACCTTGGCGTGGCCGGATTTCACCACGGCGTGGGCCCTCAGATACTCGCCCGCCGCGGTCTCGGCGGCCTGCTGTGGAACCACGATCGCCGTCCCCGGAATGGCCTTGGTCGGGTCGATCGCCTGACCGGCGGCGCGCGCCGCCTCCTGCGCGTAGGCGTCGGCCTTGGAATCCGCGCGCAGCTTGCCGCCGCCGTCGACCACCAGTCCGACCAGCAGGATGATCACCGCCATCATGATCGCGAGCATGATGGCGAGCGAACCCCGATCCCGGGGCTCGCCGGTAACACCGATGTGAAGCACCCGGGTTCGCCGCCCGGCCGTCACTTCGACCGCTCCCGGTAGGTGTCGATCACGGAGGTGAAGGTCCCGTTCATCGTCTTCGAGCCGGGAATGCCGGGGAAGGCGACGTCGGAGAGGGACACTTTGCACGTGACACTGACCGTGACCGTGGCCGCCTTGCCGACGTCGGTGGCGAAGCCGGTGATGTCGACGTGGGTCACCGGGGCGCAGGCGATCCCGTCCTGGTCCAGGGACTTCACCACGGCCGCCCTCGCGGCCGACTCGGCATCGGACGCGTTGCGTGCGATCGACGCCTCCCGTGCCCCCGCCTTCGCCGCCGCGTCGACCCCGTTGCCGGCCAGCGTGGTGCGTCCGAACGCGATGACCAGACACAGGAACGCGATCAACACCGGTGCGAGCACCGCTGCCTCCAGGGCGAACGACCCCTCGTCCGCCCGCAGGCTCCCCCTGTACACCCTCGCCCCCCAGCTCTTCATCGGCCCGCTGTCGTCCACCGCTCGACAACGCCGTCCGCGTGCTGCCTGATGGTCAGACTCCCGAGTCCCGGCACGATCGACAACGACGTGCCCTGAACGGTCACGGTGAGCCGCGCACCGGCCTTCCGCTCCGGAATCACCTTCAGGTCCTTGAGCATTCCCCCGCCGAGGTCCTTCGCCACATCCCGGCCGCGCTGTTCCGCCGCCGCGCTGTCGCCGCCCCTGCGCCGTCCCTCCTCGACCCCCTCCTTGGCCGCCTGCAAAGCGACTTCACGGGCGTACCACCACAGGCAGCCCTGAATCACCGTGAGCAGCACGAGCATGAACACCGGGAAGATGATCGCCATGGTGATGGACATGCCGCCGCGATCCGGCCCGCCTGCCTTGCGCAGACGGCGCCGGATCGCGTCGACAAGAGAGCCGCATGGCATCTTGTTCACGAGGACGGTCCGGATCCTTCGCGTCGGATCTCTAGTTCGGCTTCGGTTCCTGGTACTTCGAGTCGGAGTTGTCCAGATCCTTCTGGTACTTCTGGTACATGGCGTAGATGACCCCGGCGATGCTGACCGCGGCGACGATCAGCACCGCGACGATGATCGCCGTCTCGATGCTGACCGCGCCGTGGTCGCGCTCCTTGCGCAGACGCCGGTAGCGGTCCACCACACCGCCGGTGACCATCAAGACGAAGGCGATCGGGGCCGGAGCCAGTCTGTGTAGGGCGGATTCCGCACGATCGAGCACCGCGGGGGATGAGGAACCGGTTTGCATTGCCTGTACTCCTTCCGGAGAACGGCTCGAGATCCGAAGGTCGTTCATACCGAGAAAATCCGGGATATGGCCGGAAATCCAAGCAGGATTCCCATGATTACCACGAGCATCGTGCCCGGAACGGTGAGCCGTTCCGAATCCGCGTTCGCCTGTTCGTGTTCGTTCGCCAGCAGTTCGATACGCAGGGACTGGGACCGGGCTCGCAACGTGCCGTACACCGCGGCGCCTTCGGTGCCGGCCATCTCGATGATGTCCGCCACATCGGCGAGTTCGGGAAGGTCGAGATCCTTGGCCAGGTCGCGCAGGCCGTCCCAGGGGTCCGCGCCGCTCACCCGGGCCCGCGCCAACGCGTCCTGGATCCGGGAGAAGGCCCAGCCGTCCCCCACCGCCGCCGCTCGCTCCAACGCCTCGCCCGGACCCGCGTCACCCGCACGGCCGAGCGCGACCAGGTCCAGATAGGCGGCGGCCGCGTGCTGGAACTCGGTCCGGGCGGCCTTGGCCTGGTCGCGCAGCGCGAAGTCCGGGATGAGCCACATCCCGGCCGCCACCGCCAGGGACAGGAACAGCGGTACGTAGAAAGCCACTCCGATGCCGGTGGCCAGCAGCACCGAGGACAGCATCGCGGGCAGCAACAGGCCGAGCAGCGCCAGCAGTGCCTTGGTGCGCACGAATTGCGCGACCGTCTCGCCGACCAGGTCCAGTTCGCGATGCGGCACCCGAAATCCCGGCACGCGCAGGGTCAGCGCGACGAGTTGGTCGTCGTACCTGCTGCCGGTCTGCTCGGTACGCCGCTTGGGCGTGCCGGAGAGTCGATGCAGCGCGTTGCCCAGGTCCGGCGGTGCCGGCCACAACTCGCGCACGAGCAGCGCGACGCCGGCGCCCAGGACACAACCGCTGACGATCATCACGGGTGGGATCACGACCACTCACCCCGCAGCACCGGTGCCGTGTGCACGCCTTCCGCGTTCTGTGCGTCCGCCGCCTGCGCGGCCTTGACCACGCTGCGCGGATCCGCGACCAGGAACCGGGGCTTGAACCGATCCGTGGCCAGCGACCGCATCCACATCAGCGTGCCGATGTAGCCCATCGCCAGCAGCAGCAGGACCAGTTGGCCGATCACCGTCCCGTACGGCTCGGCGTAGTCGCGGTTGATCACCACGACCAGGGCGGTCACCCCGAGCGTGATGTAGGTGATCCAGCGCACCGCGATCCGGGCGCCGGCCCGGTCCGCCTCGATCGCGCGCCGCTGGCGCACCTCCTCGCGCACCGTGCCGGCCAGGTCCTTGAGGGCCATCGCCAGGCCCGGGCCGCGGTCCGAGGAGCGCAGGATCAGCGCCGCCGCGATCTTGTCCGCCGTGGCGTCGCCCAGATCGGCGGCGAACGCCCGTAACGCCTCGTCCGGGCGCCAGCGCGACTGCAATCGGCTGACCAGGTCGCCGACTTCCTCGACGATCGGCTCGGGGCAGGTGCCCCGGGAGGTGAGGATCGCGTTCTCCAGACCGGCGCCCAGCTCGATCAGGTCGGCGATCCGCCGAGTCCACTCGGCGAGCGCGTCCAGCCGGTTGATGACGGTGCGATCACTCTTGGTCGGCGCGAGCAGCCAGGGCAGTCCGGTGAAGGCGACGACCACCAGGAGACCGGCCACCAGAAAGCCGGTGAACAGCCAGACCAGCGCGGCCACCGCGAGTCCGATGCCCAGGCGCACCCGCCGGGCGGTACGTTGCCGGGCGCTCACCGGACCCGAACGCATCCGTCGTACGGCCAGCTCCAGCCGGCCGGGCGGCTTGGGCGTCGGATCGTCGTACGTGCCGACGACGCCGACCACCAGACCCACCAGGCCGCCCACCAACAGGCAGCCGCACACCGCGACCAACAGGGCGTCACCCATGTCCGTCACCCGACCTGATTCAGTTTGAGCTGCAACGGCCGCCAGCCGTGCGGCTCGTCGAGCAGATGCGGACTGAATCCGGCCCGGATCAGGTCCGGCATGTCCGAGGGGTACATCCGGGCCATACCTCGCGGGTCGTCGCCGGTGGGCGCGAAGATCGTGTTCACGGCCGGGCGGCGGTGCTCACCCATCCCGGTCACCTCCAGCACGTGCGACACGAAACGATGCCGCTTCCCACCGATCGCCGTCTCGTCGATCATCCGTACGAAGACCACGTAGTCGACCGCGTTGGAGGCGAGCCGGTAGGCCAGTTCGGGGCTCATGTGTGCGCCGTACTCCAGGCAGAGTTCGGCGATCCGGTCGAAGATCATGTCCGGCTCGCGCACGTGCAGCGTGCACATCGAGCCGCCCTCGCCGTTGGTCATCACCCGCAACATCGGCACGATCTCGCTGGAGCGCACCTCGCCGACGATCATCCGGGACAGCGACATCCGCAGCGCGGAGGGAATCAACTCGCCGATGGTCAACTCGCCCGCCGACTTGCCGTCGATGCCCCGCTCGCCGTTGCCCTCGCGGGCCTCGATCGCCACCACCTGGCGCAGGTGTCCCAACTCGTGCAGGAACAATTCGAGTTCGGTCTCGAAGGTGCCGATCCGCTCGTCCCGGGGGATCTCGTGGGACAGCGCCCGCAACAGCGAGGTCTTGCCCACCCCCTGGGTCCCGCAGATGATCAGGTTCTTCTTGGCCCGGACCAGCGAGCCCAGGAAGGCGGCCAGGGTCCGGTCCAGGGTGCCCAGTCCGATCAGGTCGGCGAGCCGCACGTCGCGCACCCGGTGCCGACGGATCGTCACGTAGGTGTGCGGGGTGACCTCGGTGATCGCCTGGAGACGCGAGCCGTCCGGCAACCGCAGGGCCAGGGTGGGCTGCGCGGTGGACAGGGTGCGTTCGCCGCTGCCGTGCCGGCGGGCCAGGTCCCTCAGCAGTTCGCGGAGTTCCTCGTCGGAGGCGGTGAGCGGCGGCACCTGGACGCGGGGCCGGTCGGCGTAGTCCACCCAGACCGTGTCGTAGCCGTTGACCAGGATGTTCTCCACGGCGGGGTCGGTCAGGTACGGCTCCAACGGCCCGGCCCGGAACAGCCAGTCCCACACCGCCCGGGCCATCGCCCGGTCCTCGGCGGGGGTGGTGGAGATGCCGCGCTCACGCGCGGTGATGTCGGCCCATTCGGCGACCACCTGGGCGACGATCGCCCGGCCGCGCTGTTCGCGGTCCTCGTTGGTCAGGCCGGGCGACATCTTGTCGAATTCGTGGAGTTGCTCGGCCGCGCGGTCCTTCAGTATCCGGACCAGCGCCGGGTCCACCACCGGTTCGCCGGAGGGATTGCGCGGCGGCTTGGCGGGTCCGGTCGTGGCGGGCGCCCGGCCGGCGGGCGGGGGTCGCCGGCTGACCGTGCCCACGCCGTTCGCACTCACGCTCGCGGTCGGCGGCACGGTGAACATGCCGTCCCGGCCGCCCGCGTGCCGGACCGCGCCGTTCAGCGGCCCGTTCGGGTGCGCCGTCGCGGCGGGCGAAACCGGGGTGCCGTTGGCGGGCGTCGGCGGTGGAGTGTGCCCCACGGCGGGGGTCAGCGAGCCCGCGCCCGCCGACCAGGTCGGCGGGGGAGGCGCGTCGGGTCCGGCCGAGGCGCTTCGCTGGAAGCCCTCGGGCCAGGTGCGCAACGGCGGCGTGGGCGGCGCGTACACCACGTCCTCCGCCTCCGGCAGGCCCGGCACGACATGCATGTGTGGGCGATAGCCGGTCTCGGCGGCAGGATCCGGTTCCGGTTCCGGCTTGTTGTGCGGGTCCGGGTGCAGGGGTCGCGCGTTATCGAACATGACCCGCCTCCTCGCCGGCCGGCCGGTGCGCCGGTTCGGCCTCGGGTCGGGCTTCGGGCTCCGCGGGTCGGCGGATGTAGGCGGCGGCCTGGGCCCAACCGTCGCCCGGCAGCGGCGCGTCCGGCCCGGCGGGCAACTGGCCGCCGGGCGCCGGGCGCGGCGCCAATCGCATCCGGCGCTGGTTGGCCAGGGCCAGCGCGGCCTCCGCGGTGGTTCGCGCGGCACGCATGAACTTCGACCGCAGGAACCGTTTTCCGGTGTCCCCTTCGCCGTCGGACAACACCCGGGCCCGTTCCGGATCGAACGGCAACAGGCCCAGCACCGGCGCCTCCAGGTGCTTGCCGATCTCCTGGCGCGCGTAGCGCCCCTCCTCGATCACCACGAGCGCGATCGAGTCCGAGCCCGTCCCGTGCGTGTCCAGGTCGTGGCGCAGCGAGGCCAGCCGGGGCTGTGCCTGGGCCAGGGAGGGCAGCGTCCCGCGCACGACCGGCAGTACCAGGTCGGCTCGGCGTGCGGCGATGGCCGACGCGCCCGTGGTGCCGCGCCGGCCCAGGTCGATGATCACGTCGTGCGGGATCTGCTGATTGCCCAGACCGGCCGCGAGTTGCGAGATCGGGTCCCACGTGTAGGCCAGTCCGGAAGCCTGGGTGGGGTCCACCAGGCCGGGCAGCAGCAGCCGTTCGCGCCGGCCGTCGGACAGGTCGACCAACTGCCGAAAGAACGCGTCCACCAGGTTGCCCTGACGGTGCGCGACACCCAATTGGTGCAGCCCGTACTCGGCCGAAACCCGACCCTGGAGCGCGCCGGCCAGGATCGAACCCCCGTCCGGATCGGCCTCGATCAGGATCACCCGGCGACCGGCCGGCAGCGGCCAGGTGAGCAGGAGCGCCAGCGCGGTCGAGGTGGCGCCGGGCGCACGGGTGCCACCGGTGACCGCGACGACGGTCATGGGGCTCCTCCGGTCCTGGCCGGTGCCGCGTCCGCGTTGCCCGTGTTCAGCACGACGATGGAGAACCTGCCCTCGGCCACCTGAAGCGCCAGCACCGGGCCGTCCTTGGCGGGTACCGCGACGTCCAGGACGGCCTTGCCCGAGCTCGAATTCGAGTCCGTGTTGCCGGAGCGGATCACCGTGGCGGCGGTGGTGATCGGCTGCGTGGAGGTGGAGTTGGCGGCGCCGCCGACCGGGGGCGCCGACGTCACGACCAGGATTCGGGTGCCGGGAGTGACCCGCTGCACCGGCATCTTGGTGATGTCCAGGGCGATCGGGACGAGGGTCTCGCCCGGCTGGATCGCGATCCGCTCGGTGACCTGGTCCGAGGTCAGCAGGGTGCCCGCGCGCAGCTCGACGGCCGCGCGTTTGCCCACGATGACGGCCTTGGAGCCGGATCCGATCGGGCGCAGCCCGGGCGCGTCGTTGATCTCCACGACGCGCAGATCCTCGGCGGCGATCGTCTGGCCGTAGGGCACCGTGCGGGCGACCGCGAGCACGGGCACCCGCTTGTCGCCCATCTGATAGAACGCCGCCGAACCGAGTCCACCGGCCGCGATCAGCGCGACCGAGAGCGCGATGAGCGCCGGCCGCCGGCGTCTGGCGCCGAGGCTGCGCGTGGGCGTGACCGGCATCGTGCCGGCGGCAGCGCCCTGCGACACGACACCATTACCCGATGGCCGTTCCGTAGCTGCCTTCACCACCGGCTCCGCCCCCTTGCTCTGCCGGGTCCACCCAGGTTCCGTGCGGACCGTGATCCACTTCGGAGCTACCGCTCGTATCTTCCACCACACACACTGTCAGGTGAATGGTGAACAGCCCGAAAACAGTCGTCGAAGTCGATCATTCGAAGCTTTCCGGAACGACTTCCCACCACGTCAACCAGCACGATCGCGGACGCCGTATGACGAACCCGACCCCACCAAAGATCACGGGCAAGCATCTCGTTCCGGACATCGAACGGGCCCCACGATGGTCCCGAAACGAGGCGCTCCGCAAGCACTTTCGGGCAATTGTTGGCCGGCCGAGTTCTGCGCGCACCGTGATCGGCCGAACGTGATAACGCACTGCCGTCCCGACGCTGCGAACCGTACTCGACACGCTGCGTGGGCGCGCGCGGGGCCTCGCCGGCGAATCCGGCGAAGGGGTGGAAGTGTCGTCAAATTGCTTAGGCGCTTACCAGGGCCGGGAGTTGCCGGCCGAGGGCGGGTCGCCTCAGGTCCTTCGGCGGACGGCCGTGACCGGGAGATGCCCGGGGCGCGGCAGCGCGCTCGTCCTCGGGCGGGACGGTTTGCCGGGCACCGGCCGCAGTTGCCAACGGGCGGACACGGTCGCGACGGTGGTCACGATCTGGGCCAGGAACAGGTGTTCGCCGATGCATCGATGCACCCCCGCGCCGAACGGCATGTAGACGCCGCGCACCCGCCCGGGAAAGCCCGGTTCGGCCCATCGGTCCGGATCGAAGCGCTCGGGTTCCGGAAACAGCTCGGGGTCCCGGTGCAGCGCGTGGTGGCTGTACAACACGTCGCCTCCGCTCGGGATGTGATGACCCATCACGTCCACGTCGCGATTGGCCCGGCGAACCACCAGCCAGGGCGCGTACAAGCGAAGCGTCTCGTCGACAACACACCTTGTATATACGAGAGCCCCGATGTTCTCGGCGGTCACCGGTCCGCCGGCCAGCACCTCGTCGAGTTCGGCGTACAGCCGTTTGCGTACGTCCTCGTGCCGGCCCAGCTCGAAAAATACCCACGAAAGGGTGGCATTCGTGTTGTCGTTGCCGGCGATCAGCATCGACACCACCTCGTCGCGCACCAGTTCGGGCGCCATGTCCATCCGGGCGAACTCGCCGAGCAGCCCGGTACCCGCGTCGGCGTCCACGGCCGAGGCGATCGCCGCCCGCAACCGGCGGCCCGTCTCGGCGAAGCGCCGGTTGCCGGGCGTGGGCAACCGACGGGCCCACTCCGGCAGCACGGTGCGGGTGAACACCTCCTGGATGAACACCGGCAACGAACGCCGCACCTCGGCCACCGCCGCGTCGGCCGCCGGGCTCTCCCCGAAGATCAACCGACCGAGCGTGTCCAGCCCGAGTTCGCTCATCTCCCGATCGAGCGCGAGCGTGGACCCCGGCAACCATTGCGCGCTCGCCTGCTCGGCCCGGCGGCGGATCAGCTCGACGTAACCGCCGATCCGCGAGCGCTGGAACGCGGGTTGCAACGTCCGTCGTTGGCGTCGATGCAGGGGGCCGTCGGAGGCGGCGAGGCCGTCCCCGATGTGCAACCGGGCCTGCTTGAAGAAGCCGTCCCGCTCGATGGTGTCCGCGTGTTCGACCAGGACACACCGAACCAGGGCGGGGTCGTTGAGGACGTACAGCTCCTTCGGCCCGACCCGGATCCGCACGATCGGCCCGTGGGCACGCAGCGACGACACGAAGTCCCAGCGGCCGCGCAGCAGCGCCGGGGTGTGGCCGAGCAGCGGAACTGCGCCCGGGGCGATCGGGACCACGTTGCGACTCCTTGGGGTTGACCGGCGTGCCGAGCGTATTGGACACACCCGCGGAGGCGGAGCGGCGGTCGGAGGGGTTCGCGGGCGCGGTTCCCGGCCCGGGCCCGTCATGTGCGGCGGTGGTCAGGGCTTCGCCGGCGCGGCCGAACCTCGGTTGCGCGCCGCCAGGGTCGGTTCGACGCCCCGGTCCACGTACGGCTTGCCGGGCGTGACGACGCCGGCCCGGCCGGGCCCGGGCGCCCGGAGCCTGCGTGGCGCGACCGCCTCGGGGTCGTTCGTGGCGGGCCGGTCGGGAGCGGCGATCGGCGGCGGATCGATCCGCCGGCCGGCCCCGACCGAGGTCACCGAGGCGGGCGGCGGCTCGTCCGCGTCCGAGGCGGGCGCGATACCCACCCAGGCACCCAGTGCGATGCCGACGGTCGCGAGTACGGCCCCGACCGGACCGGCCCGTCGCATGGTCCGGCCGGGCACCCGGTCTCGACGGTTCGACACGGAAGCACTCCTTCGCTGTCACCGGTGTCGGGCGCCGCGCACGGCGCCCGAACGTTGCACACGGAAATACGGCTCCCGAGCGACCCGCGTTGCACTCCACGCCCGTCTCGCACACGTGCGGAACATCTCCCGGGCCCGATGCAACCCGGGGCGGCCGAGCCGCGTATCCCGTGGATGACAGGCCCCTCGACAGGCAGACGACCAGGCGCCCGGCACCGGCCGGGCGCTCCCGCGTTCGCGGCGCGGGCCCGGTGAGGAGGAGATCACGGTGCGCGACCCCCGCGACCACCCCCTGGCAACCCCGCTGCCGAACGCGTGAGGGAGGCCGCCCGTGAACGGGAGTTCCGCGAATACGCCGAGGCCCGGCAGGCCCAACTGCGCCGCTCGGCCTATCTGCTGTGCGGCGACTGGTACGAGGCGCAGGACCTCACGCAGACCACGCTGATGAAGATGTACACGGCCTGGGGCCGACTGCGCCGGGACGGCAACATCGACGCCTACGCCCGCGTGGTGATGACGCGCACCTACATCGACCAGCATCGCAAGGGCCGTTGGCGGGAGGAGCCGGTCGACGAACTCCCGCAGCGGCCGAGCGACGAGTCCTCCTCGCCGGACCTGCGGTTGACCCTGCGGGCGGCGCTGCTGCGACTGCCGCCGCGCTACCGGGCCGTGCTCGTGCTGCGATTCTGGGAGGACTGGAGCGTCGAACAGACGGCGGAGGCCCTGCGGATCAGCACCGGAACGGTCAAGAGCCAGAGTTCGCGCGGCCTGAGCCGACTGCGCGAACTCGTCGGCGAGCACATGTGGGAGCTGTCCGAACGGTGAGGCCGGCCATGAACGATCACGACCTGTTCCAGCTCATCCTGGACCGACCCGAGCCCGATTTCCCGAGCGTGGTGGACGCGGCCGTCGCGGGCGGCCGACGGGCCCGGCGGCGGCGCCGCGTGGCGACGCTGGCCGCCGGCGCGGCCGTGCTGGCGATCGCCGGCGCGGGGGTGTTGCTGACCCCCTCGGCTTCGGAGCAGGTGGGCCCCGCGGCGCCCGTCCCGCCGCCGCCGGCCGCGGCGTCGGCCCGGCCGACGCCGGAGTCCGCGGCGCCCGACGTCACCGCGACGCCGCGCTCGACCGAGCCCCCGACGACACCGCCGGAGGACGGCACGCGCGCCGACGCGAGCATCGCGCCCGAGGGGCCGCCGGAGGCGGTCGAGGCGGACAACCCGCCCCGGCTACCCACCCAGAGCTCCCGGACGATCAGGTGTCAGGCCACCGACGAGGGCAAATGCTCATCATCCGCCCGAAATTGACGGATTGTCACTCCCGAATCGCACCGGTCGTCACCCGCCGATCACGCCGCAATCGCGCACCCGGCCCCTAATCTGATCCCGGATCACTTCGTCCGGAGGGAAGAGAGGCCCGGCGTGAACAGCACGGACCCGTGGACCGTGGATCGCATCGCGCATGCGCTCCCACACCCCGAAGCCCGCCACGAATTCCTGCGACTGGTACACCTGACGCCGATCGGCGATCTGCCCGGCCTGCTGGCCCGCTACGCGCAGGTCGCGGAGGAGTTGATCGCCGCGCTGCCGCACGCGCGTGCCCTCGCGGCCCAGGTGCGGGCCACCGGCAAGGACCCGGACCTCGACGAGGTGGACGAGGAAATCGTCCGCAAGTGGATCGCACGCGGCCGAGCGCAAAGCAGTGCCGCGTGACGTGGCGCCCGAGGATCGGCATCGAGCACCAAGAGGTCATCGACCGCTTCCCCGAAACCACGCTCAACCACTGGGGAATGCTGCTGTACAAGCTGGTCTGCGACCCGTACACGGCCACCGTCCGCTACGGCGAGGACGATCGCATCGTCCGCACCGCAGCGGCGGGGCCTTTGATCGTGGTGGTACTGCTCAACGAGGGGACGACGACCGTTACCGTGCTGCAGGTCGTGCACTTGGGTTGATCCGGCGCTTCCCGCCACCCGGCACGCAGTAGTGGTCGGCCACTTCCCCCATCACGCCTTCGTGCCGCTGGCGGCGCACCCCCGGCGCACCGGTACGACCGTCATGGTTTGCGCGCTTGGCGTGCTTGGTCTCCGGGTCGAGTACCCGACAGACCTTGCGGACCTGTGGGTGCTGGCCGGGAATGGCGTAGGCGGAAGCCACTCCCGCGAACGCGAGACCGAAACATGCCACAACCATGATCGCTGTCTTACGGATCCTGCTCATTCGGCAGAAGATAGCGGAGCCGGCGCCGACGCACTAACCGTCTTCGCGAACCGCCGAGACCGGGTGGCACGACAACGCCCCACCATCGCCCGCTCCACGGACCGAGCGGCCGCGACACCCCCGCACCGCCACCGCCTCCTCACCCACACGGCCCCGCGCCGAGCAACCGCCCGACAACCGCACCACCGGACACCGACACCCCCGAGGACCAGCGGAATCCTCGTCCGACCCGGACCCACCGAACCACCCTCTCCCCCTCTCCCCCATCCAGTCGGGTGGTTGACCGACCTTCCCTCCGCCTAGGCTGCCGCCCGCTCCGCCGTCGGTAGCCACCGGAGGGATCCCGCATGCCCCGAACCCCCACCCACGCCAAACTCCGCGGTCGGGCCATGGTCCTGCTGGTCGTCGTCCCGGCCATCGCACTGCGCGACCTCTTCGCCTTCCTCGACATCACCGGGATCGACGCGTGGCTGGCCACCGTCGCCTCGCTGGCCCTGTTGTGCGCCGTCGTACACCTCGCCAACTCGACCCTCGACGCCCGCACCGATCACCCGGACGACCGCGCCTTCGAACTCCGGATCGCCGACCTCTGCCGCCGCGACGGCCTACTCGCGGTGCAACTCGCCCCCGGCGCCGACATCAAGGCCTACCTCCCCAACGGCAGCCTGGTCCTGATCCGCTGCGGCCCCACCGACCACCCGGCCCGCCCCCTGGACCTGCACGCCTTCATCGGCACGGCCCACCACGACCACCGGGCCGACATCCCGGTATTCCTCACCCTCCACGGACTCACCACGGAGGCGCGTGAGTTCGCCCGCCACCACGGCATCGTCCTGCTCGACCGACCCCGCCTGGACCAATGGCAACAGGGCCACGGCCTGACCACCCTGGTCGGCACCACCCACTGACCACGGCAGGACCACCGACGCCCCGGCCACCCGACACGATCCCGCGCGATAGCCACCGTTTTGCCCCGACCCGTGCCCCAAACCCACTACACGCAGCGATCCGCCGAAGACGCTTACGGCCCACCCGATCAAGTGCAATGATGCTTCGGATCACCGTTGAGCACCGAACTCCGAAGATCGCACTGCGGGGGTGGCAGTTTTGGCCGGACCAATCAAGACCCAACTCCCCCCAACCCTCCTCGCAGCCCTAACCACCCTCACCCTCCTGACCACCACCACAGCCTGCTCATCAGACAAAACCCCCAAACCCCCCAAAATCAACCAAGCCGCCCCCAAAACCGCCGCCCCTCCCCTCCCGGCACCCCAAACGGTGTCGACAGCCCCAACTCCACCAATCAGTGGAGCCGAGGGCAAGGGAATCTCGCAGAGGTACTTCGATCTCAGCAAACAGGCAACTTCGTCACACGATGTCAAAGCGCTGGAGAATATCGAAACCGGCGCCATGCTTGAAGTCTCCAAAGCGCGACAGGAAAGAATTCTTCAGTACGGAGACAATGTTCCAAGCAGCGAGGAGAAGGCAGCAAACGACGATATTCAAGTCGTCACCCCTCAAGGTACACCGAACGGTAGCGACAGATGGATACTTGCGGTCGGCCGTCAATCTTTGAGCGGAAAATCAAGAACGTCCGTGGGAGTACTGCGACAGGCCCAAGGCTCAGGCCCTTGGCGAATGTCATTTCTGGCTTATACGGGCATCGATCAGAAGGTCCCGGAAGTCGCGCAAATAGCGACCCTGGACAATGCTGCAGAGATTACTGAGACGAACGTCGATTATGGTGAAGAGACGTGCAGAAATTTCACCTCCTACATGAATGGTGAATCGCTCCCTTCCGCGAACTGGGGACCCAGAACGAAATCTGCTCGCCAAGTCGCGGAACAGAACAAACAGGGAATGATTCCCCTTACTGCCGGTGGCGCGGTCGCCACCAAGACCGAGCCGCTACCCGACGGTCGAATTCCCACTTGGAAGACCTCGACCGGGGACAAGTTGGTTATGTGCACGACGAAAACAACGTCTCACTTGACGCCAGGGCCATCCGGCGTAATTACGGTCACTCGCAGCGAGGGACTGCAGAACCTGAATGGCAAGACAACTAAGTGGAAAACGCTGGATCTAACCACGGTCAATATGGTGGTTCTCAAGGTGCCAGCCTCTGGAAGCACACCGGTGGACATAGTCGCTGATTCCTACCGCGCGCTATCCGGCAATGGCACGCCTGCTTGAGCAATAGGAGCACGCAGCAGCTCATTCTCGAAGGAAAGTCAACCGAGGGGGCTTTATGAAAACGTCAAGGCTGACCAAGGGGGCCATTCTGGGGTGCTCGGTCGGCCTCACAGCGGCTCTCGTCTCCCTTCCTTCGGCCTCCGCCGGAGTTAACGAGTGCGAGGATCTCATCATCTGCATTGATATCACGACACCAGGTGGCTCCGGCGCCGGCGGAGGAACCGGCGGGTCCAATGGCGGTGGTGATACCGGAGGCGGGTCAGGACCTACGAACCCCTTCCCGGAGCCAGGTGCCAGCGGAATTGCCGGAGCCACCGATGGAGGCACAGCAACAGGTGGGGGAGGGGGCCCGACGGCCGCCCAAGTAGCCGCGCAAGCCCTCGCTCAACTCGAACTGCGCAAACCCAAGGTATTCATGACACCCAGCAACGGAAATCTGGGCCTTGTCGGTCTTCCGGTCTGGCTGTGGATCGATACGTCAGACCCTCACAGGTGGGCCCCGAAAGGAATTGAAAAAACACTCAAGGTAGGCAACGTCGAGGTTACTGTGACGGCCTACTCCTTGAGTGTGACGTGGAATATGGGAGACGGGCACAGTCACACATGTTTCAACCCGGGGGTCGCCTACAAACCTTCGGACGGAAGCAATGAATCACCCGAATGCGGTTACAAGTACAGCAAGACTTCCGCAGGGAAAGATGGTAACAAATATGAAGTCAGTGCCACGGTAAACTGGAAAGCCTTCTATTTCGACGACAAGGGAAGGCATGAACTCTCTGACATGGAGGGTTCCTCTTCGACTACCGCGCGAGTAGGAGAATTGCAGATCCTCAACTAAGGGTCACCCATTCCGCTCCAGCCAGCCGGCGAGGTGAGGCCGGGTCGCGAGGAGGCGTAGGGCGGCTTCCGATGGGGAGGTGGGGGCTGCGGTGTAGGTGACGAGGGTTTGGTCCGGGTCGTCGGAGGTGCGGAAGCTTTCGTAGGACAGGGTGAGTTCGCCGATGGCCGGGTGGCGGAGGTGGTAGCCGCCGTGCGTCTTGTCGCGGACCTCGTGCGTGGCCCACAGGCGGCGGAAGTCGGGGCTGGCCGCCGAGAGTTCGGTGATCAGCTCGGTGAAGGCCGGGTCGCCGGGGTGCCGGCCCGCGTCCAGCCGCAGGTAGGCGACGACGTCCTGCGCCTTGGTCTCCCAGTTGACGTACCGCGCCCGCAACTGCTCGTCGCAAAAGACCAACCACGCCTTGTTCCGCCGCTCGACCGGCACCGCGTCGAGGTCGATGAACACCAGAGCGAACAGCGAGTTCCAGGCGAGCAGATCGGTCCGCCGGCCCATCACGAACGCGGGCGTCTCCGGCATCGAGTCCAACAACCGGCGCAGCCCCGGCCGAACCCGCCGAGTCGGCAGCGCCGTTGCCGCCGCCGACTCCCGGCGCCCCGATCCCGCCCGGACCAGATCGCGCAGGTGTCCGTGCTCGTCCCGGTTCAGCCGCAGCGCCGACGCGATCGCGTTCAGCACCTCGTCGGAGACGTTCTCCGCGCGGCCCTGCTCGAACCGCACGTAGTAGTCCACGCTCACGCCCGCCAGTCGGGCGAGTTCCTCGCGGCGCAGTCCCGGCACTCGGCGGCGTTCGCCGAACCGGGTCAGGCCGACGTCCTCGGGCTGGAGGCGGGCCCGGCGGGTGCGCAGGAAGGCGCCCAGGTCTGCTCGCGTGGTCATGGTGCCGATCCTGGACGCGGGCCGGCGTCCGGGACCGGCGAAGGTGGTTCTGCCGGACCCAGGAAAGCCTGTTCCCAGCCCGCGCAAGGCCCTGGGTAGCCGGTGCGGCCGCCTCCAGGATGAGGGCACGGCGCAATCGCCCTCTCGCAGCACCGAGTCGAGTACGGAGTACCCACATCATGAGTCTGTCCACCACACCCTTCGGCAGCACCGACATGGCCATCACCCGGGTCGGCTTCGGCTCGTGGGCGGTGTCCGGCGCCGGCTGGAACTACAGTTGGGGCGCCACCGACGACGCCGAGTCGATCACCGCGATCCGGCACGCGATCGCCGCCGGCGTCAACTGGATCGACACCGCCGCCGTGTACGGCCACGGCCATTCCGAGCGTCTCGTCGGCAAGGCCGTCGCCGATCTCCCCGAGGCCGAGCGGCCGTACCTGTTCACCAAGGTCGGCCTGGTCTGGGACCCGGAGAACCCGGCCGCCGCGGAGCGTCGGGTGATGAACCCGGCAAGCGTGCGCCGCGAGCTCGAAGACTCGGTGCGTCGGCTCGACGTCGAGCACATCGACCTCTATCAGGTGCACTGGCCCGACACGGGCAAGGCGTTCGAGTACGGCGCCGATGTCTCGAAGCCGTCGCCCGACGCCACCCCGCTGGAGGAGTACTGGCAGGTGATGGCCGACCTCAGGGCCGAGGGCAAGGTCCGCGCGATCGGCCTGTCCAATCACGACGTCGCGCAGTTGGAGATCGCCGAACGCATCGCGCACGTCGACGCGATCCAGCCGCCGTTCTCCGCGATCAACCGTTCCGCCGCGCCCGAGTTGACCTGGGCCGCCGCGCACGGCACCGGCGTGATCGTGTACTCGCCGATGCAATCCGGCCTGCTCACCGGCGCGTTCTCGGTGGAGCGCGTCGCGGCTCTGGCCGACGACGACTGGCGCAGGACCCACGGCGACTTCACCACGGGCCTGACCGCCAACCTCGCCCTCGCCGACGCGCTGCGGCCGATCGCCGCCGCGCACGGTGTGTCGCCGGCCGAGGTCGCGGTGGCCTGGACGCTGGCCTGGCCGGGCGTCACCGCCGCGATCGTGGGCGCCCGTACGCCCGCCCAGGTGGACGGCTGGACCGGTGCCGCCGATCTGGTCCTGACCGCCGCCGACCTGGACGCCATCGCCGCCGCGATCACCGCGACCGGTGCGGGCACGGGCCCGATTCGGCCCTGACCCACACCACCCGCTCGGCGGGGGGCCGGGCCCGGCACCCCGCCGCCCGTGGCCGGTGCCGACCCCCGTGCGCGCACCCGACCCCCCCCCCCCAACTCGAAGCCAGCGACACCCCCAGATACAGGCCGATCGTCGCGCCCTTGAACTCGACCGTCAGCGGGTCGAGCGAGGACAACTCGCTGCCGCGCAGATCGGCGCCGGTCAGCTTGGCACCGTGCAACATCGCGCCGGACAGGTCGCAACCCGTCACGGTCGCCTTCTCCAGCCGCGCGGCGGTCAGGTCCGCCTCGCGCATCCGGACCCCGTCGAAGCCGGCCTGGCGCAGGTCGGCGCCGGGCAGCCCGACGAACGACCAGTCTCCGCCCGAGACCTCGAACAGGGTGTAGGTGCACTGTCGGAACAGGCTGCCGACCAGCTTGCAGTCGGTGAACCGGGTGTCGAAGAACGTGCAGCGCTTGAACGTGCAGTTCGTGAACGCCGCCCCGGTGTGGCGCGACGCGTTGAAGGCGACCCCGGCGAAGGTGCACTCGTCGAAGACCGCGCCCTCGTCGACCACCTCGGTCCAGTCCGTGTCCAGGAACGAGTAGCGCGAGTACTTCGTGGTCTCGGTCAGCGACCTGCCGTACCAGTCCTCGTTCCGGACCACCGATTCCCGGTCGGGGATCGGCGGCTCGGGCGAAACCGGATCGATGTTGGCGCGGGCGGGTCGAATGGCCATCCCTCCATTGAACCCGCCGCCTCCGACATCCGCCCGATCACACCGCCCGTGACGTCGCCCCGGGGCGGTCCCGTCAGGCGGCCCAGTCCGCGTCCACCACGAAGCGAAAGCCCAACGCGTCCAGGAAGGCCCGCAGCAGTTCGTCCGGCGTGCCCTCCGCGCGCAGCGCGCTGTCCAGGGCGGCCTCGTCCGGCGTCAGCCCGGCCTCGCGGGCCCAGCCGACGGCGCGCGGCACCACCCGTTCCGGCGGTGGGCCCAGTTCCGGATCGAGCCCGTACGAGCCGGCTGCGCGCGGCGCCAGGGCGCAGTGCCAGACCTCGCCACCGCGCGGGCTCTGCGCGTCGATCATCGCGAAGTGGCCGGACACCACGTCGGCGGTCAGCACCGGCGCGTCCGTGTCCGCCATCAACGACGGCCCCGGATCCAGCCCGGACTCAAGCAGCAGCACCTGCCAGTCGCCGTCGCGAGCCGACCAGTGCGGTTCGCCGCCGGCCTGCTGGACGGCCGGCAGTTCCAGCAGCGGCCACGCCGATCGAGCGACGACATATACCCCGAAGCTACCCATCGCATCCCAGCATAGGACCCGGCGGGCAGACGTCCCATCCCTGCGGGCCGAGCCGCCGACCACCTGTACCCTCTCCGATCCCGCGTGAGAACGTGGGCGGATGGAGATTGCCACACACATCGAGATCCTGCGCGCCGACGGCGAGTTGCTCGCCCGGACGGCGCAGCGGGCCGGTCTGGACGCGCCCGTCCCGAGCTGCCCCGACTGGCAGGTCCGAGACCTGCTCGCGCACGTGGGCGGCGTGCATCGTTGGTCCGCGTTCGTCGTCGCATCGGGCAGCCCCCTGCGCCCGAGCCGCGAGGAGACGGCGGAGCTGTTCCGTGCCCCGAGCGGTGAGGAACTGTTCGACTGGTACCGGGCCATGCACGCGGATCTACTGAAGGCCCTCACCACGACCGCCCCGGACGCCCCGGCCTGGACCTTCTTCGAGGGTCCGTCCCCAGTCGCCTTCTGGGCCCGACGCCAGGCGCACGAGACCGCCGTGCACCGCGTCGACGCCGAACTCGCGGCGGGGCTGCCGTCCACCGTGCCCGCGGCCTTCGCCGCGGACGGGATCGACGAGTTGTTGGCCGGCTTCCTGTCCCGGCCCGGGCGCAAGCTGGTCGCCGACCCGCCGCTGAGCCTCGCGATCGTCCCCGACGACGACCCGGCCGCCCGGACCATGTGGATCGACCCCGACGGGCGGCGGGTGGAGGCGGGGGCCGGGCCGGCCGATCTCACCGTCTCGGGTCCCGCCGAGAAGCTGTACCTGCTCCTGTGGAATCGCGCCGACGCCACCGGCTGCCGACTCGACGGGGACCCGGAAGTGCTGGTCCGCTGGGGCGAGTTGGCCACGGTGGATTGATTCGGCCCGGTGCTCGGAATTGGTGGGCCTCCGCGGGGCTAGCCTGCCCGCGGAGGCCCGCTGTGCCGCCCGATCGGGCACGCCGGCACGTTTAAGGACCAGGGTCGTCTTGAAAGTCGTCGCGTTCTACCGTTGAACTACCAGGCCACGAGCGGCCCGGGCTGGAATCGAACCAGCAACCGACGACTGGAGCCCCGTCCGGTCGATCCGGCGATAGGCGGCGATGCTGAGTCTGGAGCAAGAGTCTGAGATTGATCGCGGGCTGCCTCTGCCGTATTGGGCCATCCCGGCTCGTGGTGCCGGGAGGAGGGTTCGAACCTCCACCGTTACCCGCGTTCGTCACGACAAGCTTCAGTTTCAGCTTGCGCTTTTCGCGCACCCCACGACCCTCCGGTCGGGGGATTCTCGAATGCTACCCGCCGTGGCCGGTGCCGAGCAGGTAGCCGAAGACGGCGTCACCGATCAGCCGGTCCGTCACTTCGGCGCCGTTGGCCTCCTCGCGGGCGAACTTCACCGCGCGCTGCAACTTCTCGACCCGCTCGACGAGTTCGTTCACCCGGCGGGCGGGCAGCGCGCCGGAGAACTTGACGGTGGTCCAGTAGCCGGCGGCGATGTCCTCGAAGTACATCTCCACCTGGGCCGGGTGGTGTTCGGTCGCCTCGGCCTTGACGTGGTTGCGCGGCACCTTCTTGGTCCGCACGGTACGCACCGGCTCGGTCCGCCAGGAGTCCGTGGAGGGATCCAGCGTCCAGGTCTCGGCGGCGTCCAGGACCGGCAGCTTGCGCACGAAGGTGTGCACGTCGACCAACTGCTTCTCCAGGAAGAGCAGGTACGACACCGGCACGTCGCGCAGCAACGGGGTCCCGTCGACGACCACGTCGGCACGGGCCTCGCAGTTGGCCCAGTCCTTGGTCGCGGTCACGTCGAAGAGACGGGTGAGCGTTCCGGTGACGGAACGCAGCATCTCCTCGCCCTTGACCTGGACCCGGGTCGACTCGGGCGGCAGTTGCTCGCCCTCCTCGTCCTTGGGCTGGTAGGTACGCGAGATCCCGGACAACAACGCGCCCTTCTGGACCCGCTGATGGGCGTCCGTCAACTCCTGGAAGGACTTGGTCTTGACGCCCTTCTCCACCGCGATGATCTGGTTCAATTTCGCCACGCCGCGACGCTAGCAGGGGAACGTACGTACGGGACAAAGGTTTTCGTCCGCGCCGAACGGCTCCGACCGGGCCCGAGCGGTGCGCCGGCGCGAGTGGGCGGTCGGCGCGAGCGGCGCGCCGGCGCACGTGGCAGTCGGCGGGAGTGGCAGTCGGCGCCACTGGCACCGGGCGCGAGCGGCGGCCCGGCGCGGCGGCGACCGGGCACCGCAGGCGGCCCGGCGCGGCGGCCGCCCACGCAGCCGCCCGTCCATCCAACCGGTGATATACGTGTGGAACGGCTTCGCCGCGGCCGTCCAGACCGGTCGTGCGGGCACGACCGCGACGGTTCTCCCTTCCTCGATGCCCGATTCCCCGGTTCCCCGTTCCCCAGCTTTCGGAGACGACATGAGCGACCTCGACGCCTACGGCGGCGCACCCGACCACCCCGACGTACTCGTGGTCACCACCAACGACGTGCCGGGGTATCGCGTGGAACGGGTGATCGGCGAGGTGTTCGGCCTCACCGTGCGCTCCCGCAACATCGGCAGCCAACTCGGCGCGGGCCTCAAGTCGATGGTCGGCGGCGAACTGCGCGGCCTCACCAAGACCCTGGTGCAGAGCCGTAACGAGGCCGCCGAACGCCTCGTGGAACAGGCGCGCGGCCGGGGCGGCAACGCGATTCTGGCGATGCGCTACGACGTCACCGAGGCGGGCAACGGAACGGAGATCTGCGCGTACGGCACGGCCGTGGTGCTGGTACCGGCGTAACCCGGCCGGGGCAAAGCCGCTCCTCCCGGCCCTCGGCTCCGCCCCGCCGCGCCCCCGCACACGCCCCCGGGCCCCGCGCCCCCCCCGCGCGCCCCGTTGTGAGCTCGTGTGCCGAGCGGTCCACCGGCCAACCGGTCCGATATGTCGACCATGGCCGGTCGATACCCCTAACCTTCAGATGCGGGGTGGTCCACCCGAATGGGCTCGGCCGGGGAGGCACACATGACCGAACGTGGTGGGCGGGTCATCCGAATCCCGTCGGAGCGCGGGCAGTTGCTGCTGGTGGAGGGTGGTAGATCCGGCGGGCGGGGACGACAGTCGGACAACGGGAGCAACCTGGTCGCGATGTCGGCCCTGACACCTCATCAGCTCTTTCCGGACGCCGCCGCCGACGTGGTGCAGTTGCCGGACGCGGTGCAGCCGCACGCGGTCCGGGCCTACCTTCAGGCCGCCGGCTCGGTGGACGGACCGGTGATCGTCTACCTGACCGGGCGCCTCCTGTTCGATCGCAGACGCCGCGAACTGCACCTGGGCCTGCGAGATTCGACGCCCGGCTCGGTGCGCTACGACGGGCTTCCGTGGTCCTGGGTGGTCGAGCTGCTGGGTCCTCGGCCGGCCGAGAACACCCTGGTGATCTGCGATCTGACGGCGGGGCGGGAGTCCTGGGAGGCGGCCCGCGAACGGGCGCACGAATTGTGCCGGGGCATCCCGCTGTGGGGCGTCCTGAACCCGCCGGACGTCAAGGGTCCGCCGCATCCGTTCACCCGGGCACTGGTGACCGCGCTCGCGCAGGGCTTTCCCGAGTTGCCCGACCCGGTACCGGCCGAGGAGATCCATCCGCTGCTCGCCGAGCGGGCCCGACTGGCCCCGGACACCATCGAATTCGCGCCGTCCGCCGGCTCGCTGGCGCTGGCCAACTGCTCCCCCGAGGCCCGCCCGCCGACCCTGCGCACGGCCGTTCGGCGGCTCAAGGCGGTCACCCCGCGCGGCAACGGCGCCACCGGGACCGGAATCTCGGCGCTGTCCGCGGTGCCCCCCAACGGCATGACCCCGGCGCAGCGCTCGGGGCTGCGCGGGTCCGGCGTGGTCGGCGGCGGGGCCGACCCCGAGCCCCCCGAGCGGCGCCCGACGCCCGACGCCCCACGTACCGAACCCGAGGCCCACCCGCCGGCCCGCCCCCGCGACGAAGCCGGCGTCGGCCGACGCGCCTTGGGCCTGGTCCGTTCCGTACTCACCTCCGGGCCGGACGACGAGCCCGAAGTGCCCGGTACCAGCCTGCGCGAGGCCCTCCGGGCCGGCGCCGCCCGGCCGGGCAGCCTGCCGACCCCGCCCGCCCGCAAGGACGGCACACCGTCGGCGACCGGTCGTGGCGGCGCCCCGGCCGGGCGAGGCAAGCCGCGCCCGGCCACCAAGTCCGTGCTGATCGACCGCGAACCGGAGTTCCCCGGGCCGACGGACCGCCGCGCCGACCCTGCCGCGCCCAAAGCGGCGACCCGCCCGACGAACCGCCTCGCCGCCCGCACCACGACCGGGTCCGAACCCGATCGCCGGCCGGCCGGCGCCGCGCCGCGCCCGCACCCCGAGCCGCCGCCCCCGCCGCTGCCGCCGCGGATAACCGTGCGGATCCAGACGAGCGACGCGAGTGCGCTGACCCCCACTCCCGCGCGTCGTCCGCCGACCACGAGTCCCACCCAACTGCCGCCGGCTCTCGCGCCGAACCGAGGGATCGGCCCGGGCCGGCCGATGTCGATGCCGGTGCGCGGCCGGGCCGTGCCGCCCGCCCCCGCCCGGCGGGCGTTGTCGCAGGGCGCGTCGGCGGCGGGCGCGTTGATCCGCCCGGCGGACGTACTGCCCACGTACTGGAACGAATTGGCCGCCATCCGGCACGCGGCGGACACCGGGCGCGGCATGGAGGCGTGGCAGAAGGCCGCCGAACTCGGCATGCACATGGAGAGGTTGGTCGGACCGGCCCACCCCGGAACGCTGGACGCCCAGGCCATGTTGGCGTTCGTGAGCGCCGGACTCGGCCGGGTCGCGGACGCGGTACTGATCTACTGCCAGGTCGCCGAGCGCGGCGCCGAGGCGGTCGGCCCGCACCACCCGAGTACGATCGCCGCCGCCGACAACGCGCTCAAGGTATGGCTGCGGGTCCCGGACGCCCAGGAGTCGGTACGGCTGGGACCCGCCGTCGTGGCGATGCGCGAACGGGTGCCGGGCCCGGCGAATCGGGGCCTGGAAACCGCCCGGGCGCACCTGACCCGGATGCGGTTCATCCTCGACCCGAGCACGGCGGAACCCCGCCCACGGCCCGAGCACCGACCCGAGGCCGGCTCCGATCCCGATCCCGATCCGGATCCCGCCCGCCGACCGACCCAGGTCCGCGGCGCCCCGGTCCGCCGCCGACACGCGAAGACCTGAGCCGGCACCCGGAGTTCACCCAGCCCCGCACCCGCCTCAGCACGATCCGTCGCGCCCACCACCCGAGTCCCCCGGGTCACCCGAGCCGCCCGATTCCCCGGACTCCCCCGGACCGCCCTCGCCCTCCCCCTCCGCCGCCGAGCCACCCGGCGGAGCAACCGGATGCGGCCCCACCGCCCCGACCCGAAACGGCCCGTCCGGACCCTCCCAGGCCGCCACGCCCTCCCCACGCACGATCACGTCGTGCCCACCCGCTCCCGCACGGCAACAGCCGCCCGCGCCCGGCCCACCGTCCCCCGTCCCGTCCCCGGCCGTCCCGATCCGCCGCGCGTCCGCGTACCACCGGTCGATCGACCGGGCGAAGTCCGGATCCCGTTCGGCCCGCAGCGACAGTGCGCCGGCCAGCGCGTAGGCCCGGGTGTAGGCCCGCAGCCCACCCGGCGTCTCGTGCCCGAGCAGGGTCAACTCCAACTCGCCCGTGGGTATCGGCGCCGGGCGACGCGGTACGGACGCCCCGGCCGCACGCGGCGACCCCGCCGCCGGCGGTATCGCGCCCGGCTCGCCCTCGGGCCGCTCCGCCTCGGGCGGCAGCGGGGTCCGCACCAGTTCCACGAGGCGCGTCCAGGCCAGACGGCCGGCGTCGCCGCCGGCTCCCGCGGCAAGCCCGCTCAGCAGGTCCACCGAGATCGATTCCACGCGATACCCCTTGCATCGGGCGATAACGGTGGGTCCACGGTAGAACGCGACGGCACCCACGCGGGCCCGAACCGGGTGCGCAAGTGTTTCCCAATCGATCTCCGGATTTCGGCAACAACGACCGTCGCCGGGATCCGACGGTCGCCTTTCCCGGAAATCGCCCGCCCGGACTCGCGGGCCGGCACGGACCGCGCCGGTCGGGTCTTTGCGGAACGGCCTTGACCGGCCCGCGCGTTCGACCGCCCGCATCCGCCCAGGTACAGCCCTTGCCCGCGATCGAAATCGAAACCCGTTCCATTTCTTGGCGTTCGCTCTGGTAGCGCGCTACCGGCCGGTACTAAGGTCACTCCACGCGTGGGCCCGGGGGGTCGTCCCTTCCCCCCGGTCCGACGTATTTCGCACGGCCGTGTTTCCCCAACACCCCCTGTACCTCGATAGACCCACGCTCGTCGAGGAGGCCGCATGTCTTCCACCACGTCCCCACCGGGCCCACCGGCCGCGAGCGATCCCGAGCCTTCGCCGGCGGCGCCTCCCGGCCCGTTGCCCGCATTGCTCCGCGGCCTGTGGCACCGCCGATTGGACCGCTACCCGACCAACGGCGCGCGGATCTTCTACCTGTCCATCGTGGTCATCGGCTCGGTGATCCTCTACTACGAGCTGTACATCCAGTACGCGGTCTCCACGCTGCTGATGCACGAGTACGGCATGACCTTCATGTACGCGACGATGATCTCGGTCGTCGGCAACGCGGTCGGCGCGTTCGCCTCGCTGCTGGCCGGCCTCGCCGACCGGTGGGGTCGAGCCAACCTGGTCGTGTACGGCCTGGCGCTGACCGGCGTGCTCGTGCTGTTCGCGTTGCCCAACGCGCAGAGCAAGGGCTGGTTCCTGTTCTTCATGGCGCTGGTCAACATCGTCGAGGGCATGGCCCTGGTCGCCACGCCCGCGCTGATCCGCGACTTCTCACCGCAGGTGGGTCGAGCGGGCGCGATGGGCTTCTGGACGCTGGGGCCGATCGTCGGCAGCCTGGTGGTCACCACGGTCAGCAGCAACACGCTGGACACCAGCAGTTGGCAGGACGAGTTCCGGTACGCGGGCATCGCCGGCCTGGTCGTGTTCGTGATCGCGCTGTTCGGGCTGCGCGAGTTGTCCCCGGCGCTGCGCGATCAACTCATGGTCTCGCTGCGGGACAAGGCGCTGATCGAGGCCAGGGCCCGCGGCCTGGACGTGGAGGCCGCGCAGAAGAGCCACTGGCGGCAGATGATGCGGCTGGACATCCTCGCGCCCGCGCTCGGGATCAGCCTGCACCTGATGTTCTACTACACGGTCGTCGGCAACCTGGTCGTCTACTACTCGACCGTCTACGGCTACTCCGAACAGCGCACCAACGCGCTCGCCAACTGGTACTGGGGCGCCAACGCGATCGCCCTCGTCGTGGTCGGCATCGCCTCCGACCTGACCCGGGTGCGCAAGCCGTTCATGATCGTGGGCGGCGTCGGCACGGTGGTGTTCACGTTCCTGTTCGCGCTGACCACCGACAAGCCGGACACGGACTACTACACGTTCGCGTGGCTCCTGGTCGGCATCGGCGTGTGCAGCGGACTGACCTACGCGCCGTGGATGGCCGGGTACACCGAGACCGTCGAGAAGCACAACCCCGCGGCCACCGCGACCGGGTTGGCGGTGTGGGGCTGGATCATTCGGATCGTGGTGTCGGTGTCGGCGGTGTTCACGCCGGTGATCGTCACGTCGGCGACGCCGCTGGTGAACCACGGCGAGGAGGTGGTCGCGGCGCAGGCGGACGCGGGTCCCGCGCTGGAGTTGGTGCAAAAGGATCCGGAGCTGTTCATCCGAATGTCCCGGTTCCCCGACCGCGCGTCGATCCCGGTCGAGTTGCAGATCAAGGCGTTGCAACTGGCCGGCGGTGACCTGGCCAAGCTGAATCTGGTCGAACAGAAGCAGAAGTCGCTGGGGGTCCTGATCGACCACGGCGAGGAGGTACAGAAGGCCAAGGATCGCGCGAGCGACGAGTGGATGCGCTGGTGGTGGCTGACCCTGGCGTGTCAGGCGCTGTTCATCCCGTGCGTGTTCGTGATGGCCGGCCGCTGGAGTCCGCGCAAGGCGCGGGAGGACGAGCAGGCACACGCGCGTCGGGTCGAGGAGGAGCTGGCGGCGCTCGGCGAGGGCTCACCGGGCCTGGCGAAGACGACCTGACCCGCCGTCCCGGACGTACCGCGGCAGGAACGCCGTCCGGAAAACGCCGAGGGCCGGCGCCGCACAAGTGCGGCACCGGCCCTCGGTCGTGCTGATCGGTGAAGATCAGAGGCGGTTGATGTTCTCCGCCTGGAGGCCCTTCTGGCCCTGCACGACGTCGAATTCGACGGCTTCGCCCTCGACGAGCTCACGGTAGCCGTTGCCCTGAATCGCGGAGAAGTGGGCGAAGACGTCGTCGCCGCCACCGTCCTGCGCGATGAAGCCGAAGCCCTTTTCCGAGTTGAACCACTTCACGGTTCCGGTAGCCATATTTTTCTCCCTACATGTGGGCCGATGAACGAATCCACACTTCGTGAATCCGGGCGTCGCCGCGTTTTTCGCCCTCATTTCGGAAGCTACCGAAATGCAAAATGCACCTGTAGTGAACAGCTCTACAGGCGCACTCAGAAGATGATGCGAACCACAACTGCAACAGGCTTCAGACTAACACAGGATGGGAGCGAGATCGAGTCCTGCTGCAAAACGGCCGTGTCCGACCGCTTCGGGCCGCCCTCTGCCCGCCCCATGGCCGGGTCCTGATCGGCACCGCGTCGAGATGCCCGATGCGGGTGACTCGCGCGCCATACCCACCTGTGACGGATTCCAAACCAATGAACCTGGACATCGCGCCGCCCAGGATGTCACTCTGAGCGCGCCGAGCCGGCCGCGTCCGCGCGTACGGGCTTGCCGTACCCCGGGCGAGTCGCGTCGGACGCCGACCTCACCGGGCCTCGCAGACCCTCCCTCGCCCCGCCTTCCTGCCAGGACGCCCGTGTAACACCCCCCTTCCGCCTCGGCCGCCCGCTGCGGCCCCCGCGACCGTGCCCTTCGCCGCCGGTCGCCCCACGCGCGGCTCGTACGTCCTTCCTCGGGCACGGCCGCGCACGCACCCAGAGCACCCCACCGCGCCGAAGCGCCCCGTTCGTCCCCACGACGGGCCCTCGGCCGGCCGCGCTCCCCTGCCTCGCCGCGCTCGCCGGCCCGCCTCGTGGCGGCGCCCGCGCCTGCCGCCGGCGGCCCGTTCGGAAACCGAGCTTCACGTGTTCGTCTTCACCCTGCCCGCGCGCGCCCGCGCGGCCCGGTCCGGCTCCGCCGTCGCGGCCATCTCGATCCTGGCCTCGGCCGGCTTCCTGATGGCCAACCTGCTGCCCGCCTTCCTCGACGCCGTCCGCACCGGCCTGGGCCTGTCCGGCACCGCCGCCGGCGCGATCGGCACCGCCGCCCTGCTCGGCTCCGCGCTCGCGGGTGCGGCCGTCACCCGCGCGGCGGGCGGCACGGGGCGCCTACGACAGGCCCGGATCGGGCTGCTCCTGATGGTCGGCGGCTTCGCCCTCGCGGCGATCACCGGCAATACGTGGCTCGCCGTCGCGGGCGCGATCGTCGGCGGCGCGGGCAGCGGGATGGCGCTGACCGTGGCCACGGCCGCGATGGCCGGCACCCGTGATCCGGGCCGGACGTCCGGCATCGCGATGTTGGTGGTGGCGCTGTCCGGGACCGGGCTGTACGCCCTGGTGCCGCTGCTCGGTGGTGGTCGACTCGCCACCGTGGGATTGATGGCGACGGTCGGTCTGGGCGCGTTGCCGATGGTGCGTCATCTGCCGGCGGCGGCTCCGGCCGATGCTTCGGCGGCGGTCGGGCCGGCGCCCCATCGGCGCGCCGGGTTGTTGTTGACCACCGCGTTCGGGGTGCGGTCGGTGGCGATGAACGCGCTGTGGGCGATCGCCTCCGGGGTGGGCACCGATCGGGTGGGGCTGTCCGCGAAGACGGTGAGCGTGTTGTGCGCCGGGTGCCTGTTGGCCGGGGTGCTCGGGGTCGTGGTGGCCACGTGGACGGGGCGGGGTCGGACCAAGACCGTCCCGCTGATCACGGCGGTGGCCGCGGGGGCGATGGCGGTGTTGGCAGTGACCTGCGCGCCGCGTGGCGGGCTGGTGCTGTACGCGGTGGGGCTGCTCGGCTGGAACGCCTCCTGCCAGGCGGTCACCACCTACGTCCTGGGCGTGGCCGGCACGCTGGACGAGCGCGGCCGGTGGAGCGGGCCGGCCATGTCGGCCAACACCTTCGGCGCCGCCTGCGGCCCGATCGTCGGCCTGACCGCCCTCGGCGCGTTCGGCGCACCCACCACCGGCGCCCTGATCGCCGTCACCGCCGCCCTGTGCATCGTCCCCCTCGCCCACGCCGCCCACACCGCGAGCACCCTCGCCGGCCGGGCGCCACGAACCGTCCCCGTCGTCATCTTGGCCCCAAGGCGGCCGAGCCCCATCACGACCATGCCGCTCACCCTCGCGGCGACCACCACCGACGCGCGGCCGGTCGCGGTGCCGGACGAGCGGGCACCGGCACTCACCGGCGCCTGACCGCGCGGCACGGTCGCGGACACGGGCACACCCGGCGGCGGGCACGGCACGCCCGGGCCCCATGCGCCCGCGCGCACCGGGGCCCGCCCCGACCGCGCCGAAGACACCGACGAGACCCGCTCGTTCGTGCGTGCGAAGCCTGGTCCCGGCGGCCGGGCCGGGCGCCCGCCCACCTTCGTTGCCCGAGAAGGGCAAGATGGGCGGCATGGCGAAGATAAGCAAGGGCGGGAACACTCCGGTACCGACTGCCGAGCTTCGGGCGGTCCTGACCTGGCGCGCGGCGGGTGCCCCCGACGTGGACGCCTCGGCGCTGCTGCTGAACGCCGCCGGGAAGGTGCGCACAGAGGCGGATTTCGTCTTCTACAACCAGCCCTCGGACGCCGCCGGCGCGGTCCGGCACGACGGTAAGCGGCCCGCCGCCGACGGCTTCGTCACCGACACGATCCGGGTGAACCTGGCCGCGATGCCGGCGGACGTCGAGCGGGTGGTGATCGGCGCGTCCGCCGACGGCGGCACGTTCGGGCAGGTGCCGGGGCTGGCCCTGCACGTGGTGTCCGCGCAGGGCGGTCCGATCGCCGAATTCGACATCGACGAGGCGTCCACCGAGACGGCGTTCCTGTTCGGCGAGTTCTATCTGCGCGGCGGGGCCTGGAAGTTCCGCGCGGTCGGCCAGGGGTACGCGTCCGGGCTGACCGGCCTGGCCACCGACTTCGGCATCGAGGTCGCCGCCGACGACGCGCCGAGCGCGGCAAGCACGCCGAGCGCCCCGAGCGCGCCGGCGCCCGCCAGGCCGAGCACGCCGCCGCCCGCGGCACCCGCGGTCAGCCTGAAGAAGCAGAATCTGGTCGACATGGAGAAGCGGCTCGCCCGGGAGGGGCACCCGCAGTTGCTCAACCTGACCAAGCAGGCCGCCGTGAGCCTGGAGAAGCGCGGCCTCGGCGAGCACACCGCGCGGGTCGCCCTGTGCCTGGACATCTCGTACTCGATGCAGTCGCTGTTCAAGCGCGGCAAGGTGCAGGCGCTCGCGGAGCGGGTGCTCTCGCTCGGCCTGCGCTTCGACGACAACGCGGCCGTGGACGTGTTCCTGTTCGGCTCCCGCGGCCACGCGATCGGCCAACTCGGGCTGGGCGAGTACCAGGGCTGGGCCGAGCGGATCCGCAAGAACCCGGGGCTGGAGGGCTCGACCGACTACGCCGGCGCCATGCGGCTGGTCCGCGAGCACTACTTCGGCGGCAGCGGGCCGCGGCACCAGCCGCTCGCCAACGACCTGCCCGTCTACGTCATGTTCATCACCGACGGCCAGACCACCTCCCGCGATGCGACGCGCGAGCAGATGACCTACTCCAGCTTCGAGCCGATCTTCTGGCAGTTCATGGGGCTCGGCCGGCCGGGCGGCTTCTCGTTCCTGGAGGAGTTGGACGACCTGACCGGCCGTTACCTCGACAACGCCGACTTCTTCTCGGTGCAGGATCCGGCGAACGTCCCGGACGGACAGCTCTACGAGATGATGACGAACGAGTACCCCGGCTGGCTCGCCCGCGCGAGGGCCCAGGGGTTGCTGGGCTGACCGGGGCCGCGGCCCGATACCCCGGGCATCGCCGATCCGAGCCGGGTACTACCGATCCGACTCGTGCACCATCGAGCCCGCCGAGGTCGGCCCACCCCCCTGCGGCCGGGTCGACTCGGCCGGCCGGGTCGACCCGCGCACCCAGCGGGCGGGGAACGCGGAGAGCACGTGCAGGGCCGCCTCCATCGGGCCCTTGCGCAACACGTGCCGCCAGATCCAGCACAACAGCAGCGCGGTGACGGCGAAGCCGAGCAGCCGCTTCCAGCTCTGCGCGGCGTCGAGCGGGAACCAGCGCTCGATCACGATCAGGTGGGCGGTGTACACGGTGAGCGCCATCGCCCCGACGCAGATCAGCGGGTCGAGCACGATCCGGCCGATCCAGGCGCGGCAGGCCAGCAGGGTCAGGCCGAGCAGGGCCAGGGCCACGCCGATCGCGCCGACGATCTCGAACGGCGTGCCGGTGTGGCCCTCGGCGACGGTCAACCACGCGGGATCGGACACCGGGACCGAGCCGACCCGGCTGTGGATCAGGTCGAACACGCCGGACGGCTCCGCGTCGCGGGCGAGTCGGTCGCCGGTGAACACCTCGACCACGAGCCAGGACCCGCCGTACCCGAGCACGGCCAGCCCGGTACCGATCCCGACGAACGCGCGCTGGACCCGCAGGTCGGCAAGTCGCAGCCGGCCGACCGCCATCCCGGCGAAGACGAACGGCAGCCAGGTGATCGCCGGGTAGCTGCCGGTCAGGAACAGCGTCTCGAACAGGTGACCCGGGCCCTGCCAGTCGTCGAAGCCGGGTGCCGCGTAGCGAACGTCGCCGGTGCCGCCGCTCCTGCGCAGCAGGTACGAGGCGATCGGCCCGAGCAGGGCCCAGCCCGCCGCGAGCAGCACCAGCGCGCGGGTGTCCAGCCACAGCGCGGGCCAGGCGAGCAGGAAGTAGAGGCCGTAGAAGGCGAGGATGACCAGCACGCCGGTGTCCAGATCGGCCAGCCACATGCCGAGCGGGATCAACAACACGGCCCTGATCAGCACCCGGACCACGACGGCCGAGGTGCGCCGACTGCGACCACGCAGCGGTGCCCGGCCGGACATCAGCACCAGCGAGACGCCGGCCAGGAACGCGAACAGCGCGGAGGCACGGCCGGAGACGCCCTGAACCAGGGTGTCCACGCCGCCGTCGTAGGGGTCGGGGCCGACGTGTGAGGCGAACATGCCCAGGATGGCGAGGGCGCGGGCGACGTCCACGCCGACGATCCGTGCCCGCGTGCTTGCCGGCTGCTCCACCGGCTCCCCGTGCTCCCCCACTTCGGCCCGCATGCGTCCAGATTAGGCGGGTCCTCGAACTCCCGTCGGACCCGCCGGGTGCCGGCGGCCTTGACCTGCGGGCGGCCGGTGGTCTATTCGCCCGTGTCCCGGGCCCGCGGGGCGTCCGACACCTGCAGGGCGACGGGCGAGCGCGGTGCGGCGGACGACTTCGGGGCGGGCGCGGCCTGTGGCGCGACCGACGGCCGGGGCGTCTCCGACCCCTGTGCGGGCACCGGCGCCGCCGACTCGCCCGGCGCCGAATCCGCCGGCTCGCCGCGCCGGCGCACCGCGACCATGCCCAGTGCGAGCGCGACGCAGCCGACGAACACGCTGACCACGACCGGCGTGGACAGGCCGCTGCGTACCGAGGCTCCCGCCGCGCACTGGACCATCGTCATCGGCAACATGCCCAGCGCGGTGCCGAGCAGGAAGTGGCCGGTGCGGATCCTGGTCGCCGCCGCGCCGTAGCTGACCACCGAGGAGGGGATCACCGGGATCATCCGCAGGATCGTGATCGGCACCAGGCCGTCTCGGGAGAGTCGGCGATCGAGCACGGCCAGCGCCTCACGCTTGTGCAGCCAGCCGCCGATCCGCTCCCGGCCCAGCCGGCGGCCCAGGTAGAGGCTGATCAGCGCGCCCAGGGTGGCTCCGACCAGGGTCACCACCGTGCCGCCGATCGCGCCGAACAGTGCACCCGCGATCGGCGCGAACAACGACTTGGGGACGAGCGCGGCCACGCTCAGCGCGCAGACCACGGTGAAGATCGCCACCGAGACCGGGAGCGGCCAGTGCGTCCACGCGCCGTGGTCGAGGAAATCCCGCAGCGAGTCGAGCAAGCCCCGCACGGTGTCCAACCTGCGTCCGCCCCTCGTACCCATGTGTGTATGCGCCCGATGCGCCGATGGGCCGGACCCCATAGGTGGGTGATCCGCTTCGCATCGTCGGCCACGCCGTCACGGCGACACGCCCGCGACCACGCCGTGCCCCCGGCGCGCATTCGGCCCATTGTACGGAGCGTTCGCGCTCCCCCGTGCGGGCCGGCCGGCGGCGGAACGACCACGAGGTGAACAAACGACTTCGAAGTCGCACGCCGATCGCGCCGGCGCCGAAGGGTCGCCTCGTGTTAGAAAACCTACTGACCACTAGGTTTTTACGGAGGATCCATGACCGAGATCACCGCGCGCAGCCGGTTCCGCGCCGCGACCTGCCCCTACGAGGACGCATCGTTGTCGATCGAGGAACGGGTCGCGGACCTGCTCGGCCGGATGACGGTCGAGGAGAAGGCCGGTCTGATGTTCCAGACCATCGCGGTCATGGGCCCCGAGGGCACGCTGCCGGACGACAAGGATTTGTTGCCGTTCGACTTCACCGTGCGGGAGATGATCGCCGAGAAGGGGATGAACCACTTCAACCTGGTCGGCGGCGGTCGGCCCGAGCACATCGCGCAGTGGCACAACCGGATCCAGGAGCTGGCGCTGGAGACCCGGCTGGGCATCCCGATCACGCTCTCCACCGACCCCCGGCACCACTTCACCGACAACCCCGGCACCGCCGCGTACGCCGAGGGCTTCTCGCAATATCCCGAGACGCTCGGCCTGGCCGCGATCGGCGACGAGGAGTCGGTCCGCGAGTTCGCCGACCTGATGCGCCGTGAATACCTCGCGGTCGGCATCCGGCTCGCGCTGCACCCGCAGATCGACCTCGCCACCGAACCGCGCTGGTCGCGGATCAGCGGCACCTTCGGCGAGGACGCCGAGCTGACCGGCAAGCTGGTGGCCGCCTACATCCGCGGCGCGCAGGGCGAGACGCTGAACACCGAGTCGGTGGCCTGCATGACCAAGCACTTCCCCGGTGGCGGCCCGCAGCTCGACGGCGAGGACCCGCACTTCGCGTACGGACGCGAGCAGGTCTATCCCGGCGACAACTTCGACTACCACCTGGAGCCGTTCAAGAAGGCGCTCGCGGCCGGGACCTCGCAGATGATGCCCTACTACGGCATGCCGATCGACACCGAGCACGAGGCCGTCGCGTTCGGCTTCAACAAGGGCGTCATCACCGGCCTGTTGCGCGAACGGTTGGGCTTCGACGGCATCGTGTGCACCGACTGGGGCCTGATCTCCGACGCGAACATCATGGGCCGGCCCATGCCCGCGCGGGCCTGGGGGGTCGAGGACCTGTCCGTGCCGGATCGGGTGTCGCGGGTGATCGAGGCGGGCTGCGACCAGTTCGGCGGCGAGCACATCCCCGAGCAGGTCGTCGCGCTGGTGCGGGCGGGTCGGCTCACCGAGGAGCGGTTGGACCTGTCGGTCCGGCGTCTGCTCCGGGAGAAGTTCGTCCTGGGTCTGTTCGACCACCCGTTCGTGGACCCGGCCGCCGCCGTCGAGCTGGTCGGCACGGACGCCGGCATCGCAGCCGGGCTGCGCGCGCAGAGCAGGTCGGTCACGGTGCTCAAGAACGAGTCGGTGCTGCCGCTGGGCGAGGGCACGCGCGTCCACGTCCGGGGCATCGACCCCGAGGTGGCCGCCCGATACGGCACGGTGGTGGCCACTCCCGAGGAGGCGGACGTCGCGATCGTGCGGATCAAGACCCCGTTCGAGCCTCGTGAGGGCGCCTTCGAGCAGTTCTTCCACGCGGGTTCGCTGGAGTTCCCCGAGGCCGAGCTGACCCCGATCCTGGACCTGTGCGCGACGGTGCCCACCGTGGTGGACATCTACCTGGAACGCCCGGCGGTGATCCCGGAGATCGCCGCCGGGTCGGCCGCGCTCGTGGCGAACTACGGCTGCGCCGACGCGCCGTTGCTGGACGCGCTGTTCGGTCGGGTGCGGCCCGAGGGCAGGTTGCCGTTCGAGCTGCCGCGCTCGATGGCCGACGTGCGCGCCCAGCGCTCGGACGTGCCGCAGGACGGCACCGACCCGGTGTTCGGGTTCGGGCACGGCCTGACCTACTGAGCACTCGTCGCGCGCACCGCGGCCATTACCCCCAACGGGTATCGGCCCCGGTGCGCCGGCGGCGCGGTGCGCACCCATGGTGGGCACGCCCGACACGCACCGGTTCACCATTGCCGCCCGCGCCTGCTTAGGGTGCTGCCATGGGTAGCGAGCAGCGGGAGGACGTGGCTCTCTCCTTGCACGCGACGGCTCGGGCATTGCGGGTGTATCGGCTGCGCGCCGCCGTGACCACGGTGATCGGTCTGGCCTGCACGGGGACCTGGTTCGCGATTTTGTCCACGGCCGAGGACGGCGGCGACGCCGCCTGGGGCGGCTGGGGCACGGTCCCGCTCGTGGTCGGCCTGGTGGCCCTGGTGATCGGGATCGGCGCGCTGGTCCTGGGCCGCCGGATGCGCCGCACGCTGGCCCGCCATCCGTGGGTGACCTGCTCGTGCCGCTTCCGCGATCCGGCCGACGGCGACGGGGCGTGGGGACCGCCGCTGGTGATCGGCCACCGCGCGGGCGACGGCACGCAGTACGCACTGACCGTGGTGTCCATGTCGCACCGCTGGTGGCACCTGCACAAGTGCGACGGCGGCGACGTCTGGTTCGCGGGTGACCCGGCGCACGGCGGAGTGGTCTCCCCGCCCGGCGGCGAACTCCTGCTCTGGACCCGCCCGAGCCGACTCAGCCGCAGCAGTCGCCCCACCCGTCGCGCCAACCCGGCCGGGGCGTAAGAGCCTTCGCCGAGCCCCCCGCCGGGGACCGACTCATTTGATCGGACGCAGGCTGATCGGGTAGCGCATCACGTCGCCGCCGGCCGCCCGGGCCCCGCCGAGGATGGCGCAGACCGCGATCGACGAGAACATCAGGCCGATCAGCAGGCCGCCGAAGTCGCCGAGCAGGCCCAGGATCGGCGCCAGCACGAACGAGAGCAGGCAGGTGAGCTGGAAGTTCAGCGCCGCCTTGGCGTTGTCCCGGACGAACTCCGAGTCGGCGCCCGCCGTCTTGCGGATCACGTACGGACCGATCACGGGCGCACAGAAACCGCTCCAGTGCGCCGCCGCGCCCCAGCCCCGCTCCCGCCCCGGACGCAGCCGCTCGTACTTCGCGACGGGCCGATCCAACCACCACGGCGGCGGCATCGGCGGTCCGGGCATCACGCGGTGCATCGGCATCGGCGGCGGCCCCGTCATCGGCATCAGCAGATCGTCGAGCAGCGCCTCCAGGTCCGCCCGGGTGCGCCCGGCCAGCGCCGCGGCCACCCGCTCCTCGAACTCGTCGGCGTTCAACCTGCCTTCGCCGTAGGCAAACTTCAAGTGTTCGATCGTACGTTCGCGATCCGCGTCGCCGACCCGCATATGCGCGGGCATACCGTACCAATGGGGTGGATGAGGACCGGAGTTCGGGTGCATGCGCGGCTCCTCTCGCTGTGCACACGGCTTCGTACAGCATGCGCCGTCGAGGCACCGTGGTCCATCAGGGATAACCCTTGGCCCAACCCCTAGACAACCGCCGCAGGGATGAGTGTGCCCCGCCCCGGAACAACGGCACTCGTGGTCGACGGCCGCTCCGACACCGGGCGGAGCCTCAGAACAGCCGGCGCAGCAGCCGCAACGAGTGCGCCTCCAGGAGTACGGAAGTGCCCGCCTTGGCCGCGGGTCGGTCCCGATCGAGCAGCACCATCGCGCTGTCCAGCACCGTTGCCCACGCCGCGCCGTACTCGGCGGGCGGCAGGGTGAAGTCCAGGTCCCCCTCGTGCGCGTTGATCAGCAGGAAGAACGAATCGTCCCGGATCGGTTCGCCGCGCGGGCCGGGTTCGCCGATCGCGTCGCCGTCGAAGAAGACCGAGATCGCCTTGTTGAATCCGGCCTGCCAGTCCGCCTCGGTCATCGGCCGCCCGCCGGGCCCGAACCACACGATGTCGGCCGGCCTGACCTCGTCCACCGACGCCCCGCGCGGGAAGCGCCGGCGGCGAAACACCGGATGCTCGCGGCGCAGCCGGATCAACAGTTGCACCCATTCCAGGAACACCCAGTGCTCCCGGCCGCGTTCCCAGTCGACCCAGGAGACCTCGTTGTCCTGGCAGTACGCGTTGTTGTTGCCGCGCTGGGTGCGGGCGATCTCGTCCCCGTACAGCAACATCGGCACCCCCTGGGACAACAGCAGCGTCGCGACCAGATTGCGCTTGGTCTTCTCGCGCAGCGCGAGGATCTCGATGTCGGTGCTCTCGCCCTCCACGCCGCAGTTCCAGGACCGGTTGTGCTCCTCCCCGTCCCGGCCGTCCTCACCGTTGGCCTCGTTGTGCTTGTGCTCGTAGGAGACCAGGTCGTGCAGCGTGAAGCCGTCGTGCGCGGTGACGAAGTTGACCGACGCGGTCGGCCGCCGGCCGTCGTGGCGATACATGTCGCCGGATCCGGTGAGCCGGGCGGCGAAGTCCGGAAGCACGCCCGGCACACCGCGCCACAGGTCGCGCACGGTGTCCCGGTACCGGCCGTTCCACTCCGTCCACAGCGGCGGGAAGTTGCCCACCTGGTAGCCCTGGTCGCCGACGTCCCACGGCTCGGCGATCAGCTTGACCCGGCTGACCACCGGGTCCTGCTGGACCAGGTCGAAGAACGCGGAGAGCTTGTCCACCTCGTAGAACTGCCGGGCCAGCGCCGCCGCGAGGTCGAAGCGGAAGCCGTCGACGTGCATCTCGGTGACCCAGTAGCGCAGCGAGTCCATGATCATCTGGAGCACGTGCGGGTGCGACATGCGCAGCGAGTTGCCGGTGCCGGTGGTGTCCCAGTAGTGGCGCGGATCCTGTTCGGAGAGCCGGTAGTAGGCGCCGTTGTCGATTCCGCGCAGGGAAAGCGTCGGACCCAGGTGGTTGCCCTCCGCGGTGTGGTTGTAGACCACGTCCAGGATCACCTCGATACCGGCCTGGTGCAGGCACTTCACCAGGTAGCGGAACTCCTGCACCTGCTGCCCCAGCGAGCCGGTCGAGGAGTAGGCGGCGTGCGGCGCGAAGAAGCCGATCGTGTTGTAGCCCCAGTGGTTGGCCAACCCCCGGGCGACCAGGTGGCCGTCGTCGACGAACTGGTGCACCGGCATCAGCTCGACCGCGGTGACCCCCAGCGAGCGGAAGTGATCGATCATCGCCGGGTGGGCCAGGCCCGCGTAGGTGCCGCGGATCTCCGCCGGGATGTCCGGATGGCGCATCGTCGACCCGCGCACGTGCGCCTCGTAGATCACCGTGTCGTGGTACTCGTGCCCGGGCCGGTGGTCGTCGCCCCAGTCGAAGTACGGGTTGACCACCACCGAAGTCGTGGTGTGCGGCGCCGAGTCGCTCTCGTCCATCCGCTCCGGGTCGCCGAAGGTGTACCCGAACACCGGTTGGCCCCAGCGGATATCGCCGTCGAAGGCTTTGCCGTACGGGTCCAGGAGCAGCTTGTTCGCATTGCAGCGCAGGCCCCGGCCGGGGTCCCACGGGCCGTGCACGCGGTAGCCGTAGCGCCGCCCGGGTTGCAGTCCGGGCAGGTAGCCGTGCCAGATGCCGCCGTCCACCTCGCGTAGCGGCACCCGTTCCTCGGCGCGGTCGTCGTCGATCAGGCACAGGTCGACGGCGTCGGCGACGTCGCTGTACAGGGCGAAGTTGACGCCCGTTCCGTCGTAGGAGGCACCCAGCGGAAACGGGTGTCCGGGCCACGGTTTCATCGAGGTTCCCCCTTCACGACCGCGATCGGCCGAGGGCAAACCTGCCCCGTTCCGGGTCCGGGAACCGTGCCGGAGTGTGCTGCGTCGGATGGCCATGCGAATCCACGACCGTTCCACGCGCGGGGCCGCGGCCCTGCCGATATTCGTGCTGACGGCGGGACTCGTCGTCAGCGGTTGCACCTCCTCCGGCGGCGACTCGAAGCCGGATCCGGTCCGCACGGCCGCCGCGTCCGACGAGACGATGCGGCTCACCGCGTTCGACTCGTGCGGCGCACTGGTCGACGACTTCCGGGCGGCGGCGCTGCGCACCCTGGCCGACCGGAAGTCCCCCGACACCACGAAGTCCGACGGGATTCCGCCCGGGGCGATGGCGGACGCCGGCGAGGCACCGGCCGCCGCGCCCAGGGCGGCGGCCCCTCCGGGGCTGGCCGAGGACAAGGCGGCGCCCACCGCGCCGGAGCACTCGACCACCAACACCCAGGAGCGGGGCGTCGACGAGCCCGACCTGGTCAAGACCGACGGGCGTCGGGTGCTGACCGTGGCCGACGGCCGGCTGAGCGTGGTGGACGCCGCGACCCACCGGGTCTCCGGCACGCTGGAGGTGCCGGGCGCGCGGGCGAGCGATCTGCTGCTGTTCGGCGATCGGGCCCTGCTGATCCTGGGCGGCTCCTCGAACCTGCCCAAGAGCAAGGGGGGTTCGGGCAAGATGGCGCCGATCCCGGTCGATCCGGGCGGTTCCTCACGTCTGCTCCCGGACAGCCGGGCCCGCTTCGTGCTGGTGGATCTGACCGCCGCGCCCCGGGTGATCGGCGACCTGTCGGTGGACGGCAGCTACACGGACGGGCGGCAGATCGGCAGTACCGCGCGGATCGTGGTGCGCTCGCGGCCTCGCCTGTCCCTGTCCTCGGCCACGTCACCGGGCAAGGCCAAGGACCTGGTCCAGCGCTCGACCGCCGCGGACTGGCTGCCGCAGTTCACCCTGGCCGCGAACGGCCGGACCGATTCCGGCAATCTGGTCGGCTGCGACCGGGTCAGCCGGCCGCAGGCCAAGCCCGGCGAACCCGGGCACACCGGCGCCGCGACGCTGAGCGTGTTGTCCTTCGACCTGAGCCGCGACCTGGACAAGGGCGATCCGGTGACGGTCGCCGCCGACGTGGACAACGTGTACGCCTCGGAGTCCAACCTCTACCTGGCGACCACCGTCATGCGGCGCACCGTGTCCAAGGACGCGAAGGTGATCGGCGGCGGACCACCGAACACGACGACCACGATCAACCAGCTCGACATCTCCGGCAAGGGCACGCCGAAGCTGGTCGGCACCGGCGCGGTCTCGGGGGCGATGGTCAACGAGTACGCGATGTCCGAGCACGCGGGCAACCTGCGCGTGGCCACCACGCTCCAGCCCGGCGACCCGACGATTCCCGGGACCGTGCCCGGCGGCCTCCCCCGCAACGAGACGACCCGCGGCAGCGCCCCGGGCAGCGCCGCGTCGGGACAGGCCGTCCCGGACACCGCGCCGCGCGGCGCGATCGCCCCGAGCGATCCCACCGAGGCCACCCCCGGCCCGCCGCGGGACGTGTCGCCGCCGATCGCACCGCGCACCGGCACCGAGTCGGTGGTCACCGTGCTGGCCCGCAGCGGCGACCGGCTGACCCCGATCGGCCGGGTGGGCGGCCTGGGCCGGACCGAACGCATCATGGCCGTGCGCTTCGTCGGCCCGCTCGCCTACGTGGTGACCTTCCGGCAGACCGACCCGCTGTACACGCTCGACCTGGGCGACCCGCGCAACCCCAGGACGGTCGGCGAGCTCAAGATCAACGGCTACTCGGCCTACCTGCACCCGATCGCCGACGGCCGGCTGATCGGCGTCGGCCAGGACGCCACCGACGGCGGCCGGCGTCTGGGCACCCAGGTGTCGTTGTTCGACGTGAGCACCCTGGCCGATCCGACCCGGATCGCGCAGTACGCGCTGCCGGGCGCGAACTCGCAGGCCGAGCAGAACGCGCACGCGTTCCTGTACTGGGCCAAGGACGGCACCGTGGTGGTGCCGGTGAACGACTCCTACCGCGCGGCGCAGCCGCAGATCGCCCCGGGTGAGAAGTACCCGAGCGCCGGCGCGTACGCACTGGTGTTGCGGATCCGGGGCTCTTCGATCGTCGAGGTGGGTCGGGTCACCCACCCGGGCGCGAACATCCAGCGCTCGCTGGTGATCGGGACCGACCTGTGGACCGTCTCGGCGGCGGGCATCTCGGTGGACCGGCTCGCCGACGTGCGTCAGGTGGCCTGGATCCCGACCGCCTGATCGTCTCGGGCGGGCCGGTCTGGTATACCCGGGAGAGCTGATCTGACAGACCATCAGAAACGATCGGGAGCGCACATGGCGGCCACCGTCTTCACCGACCTCCAGCAGATCAAGGACTCGGTGGGCAAGCACCTCGGCCACAGCGAGTGGCTGGAGATCACCCAGGAGCGGATCAACCTGTTCGCCGACGCGACCGGCGACCACCAGTGGATCCACGTGGACGTGGAGAAGGCGAAGGAGGGCCCGTTCGGCGCGCCGATCGCCCACGGTTACCTGACCATGGCGCTGTCCAACCTGTTCCTGCCGCAGATCGTCGAGGTGCGCAACATCTCGATGGGGGTGAACTACGGCGTGGACAAGGTGCGCTTCCCGGCGCCGGTCCCGGTCGGCTCCCGGGTGCGCGGCGGCGCGGAGATCGTGGCGGTCGCCGACATCGCCGGCGGCATCCAGGTGACCACCCGGATCACCGTCGAGATCGCCGACTCGGCCAAGCCGGCCTGTGTGATCGACGCGATCAGCCGCTACCTGGTCTGAGCGCGGACGACCGGCCGTCCACCGCCCACGACGCCGGGCGGGCCGTACTC